>JAITLH010000345.1 GCA_031277995.1 Deltaproteobacteria bacterium | reverse complement strand
GGGGTGGCCGTTAAGGCCCTGGCCGAAGGCGACGAGGCGCAGGCCCGGGTGGTCATCGCTCGCGACAAAGCCATTAACGCCATGGAAAATAACATTGTCGATAAGGCCATAAACCTTATAGCCGCCAACCAGCCCGTGGCCGGGGATCTGCGATTTTTGGCCGCCAGCTTGAGACTCGCGACCGAATTGGAGCGCATGGGGGATTTGGGATCAAACTTGGCCCGCCGCACTTTGGGCTTAGCTTCTCTGGCCAGGGAAGGGGCCCAAGCCGACCCCTTCCCTGAAAACATCAATACCATGAGGGTCAAAACCGTGGACATGTTAAACCAGTCGGTTAAGGCCTTTGTGGATCGGGACACCGAACTGGCCAGTAAGGTCCTGGGCTTGGATGACGAAATCGACGACCTTAATCGCAAGGTCAAAGCGGACGTCCTGGACGCGGTCTTTCACGACGGCAGGAAAGTGGCCTGGGGGTTAGAGATCATAAACACGGCCGCCCACTTTGAGCGCCTGGGCGATCACGCCACCAACCTAGCCGAGGAAACCATCTACATCGTCAAGGGGAAAAACGTTCGCCACCATCATTTTTGATTAAAAATTCAAAATTACCACGATAAAAAACCGGGGCTGGCCCCGGTTTTTTATGTTAAATAGTCGTATAATCATGTCCGGCCATTTCGCCCGCGCCAAAAAACGCCAAACTACTTGAAATACCTTCAACCCCCATTTGTCCCAGGGAGGATTTATGGCTTCAAAAACCGACGCCTCACCGCGTTTTCTTTCGTCCCCAAAAACGTTGGCCCAAAGCGAAGCCCCTTTGGAAGTCTCCTTTGAATTTTAGGAGGTTAACCGCGGCCCCCGTGGCCCCAGCCCGGCCATAGAGGCCAAAAACATCCCGCCCGAAACGGTCAGGCTTAAGGTGGGCCCCAAGGATTTTTCCTCCCCGCGATTTAAACGAGGGGGGCGGCCAAATCGACCTCCCGGCCCCCACCTTCGTCATCCCCTCGGGGGCCCTCAAAACCAGATACAAAGGTCCCTATCCGCCCAAAGGCAAGACCCACGACTATCAGTTTACCGTAGAAGCCCTAAACGCTGACAAAGTCGTCATCGCCATAGGCGCGGCCAAAAGATCTTTCATGGGTAAGTAACTCACCCGCCTGGCCCCCCCCCGCCCGGGGCGGCCTTTTATTCTCAGCGGGCCAGCCCAAAGGTCCCCAAGCCCCCCAATGGTGAATTTTTTCCCGCTTCCAGGGCCCTTTTTCACTAGTCGTCATCTCCAAAAGTAGGCTTTAACAAATAGCTTATCCACCTATCTGACCTTTGGCCATCCAAAATCTTATACTTTAACTTCTTTGAAAGTAGGTCCAAAAATATCTCCCCTTCCTCGGGCAGTAAGCCCGAAACGATGACATACTCCCGGTCCCCAAAGGCCCCCAACCCAACCAAATCCCTTAAAACGAAAAGGGGAATGTTGGCCATAACCAGCTTGGCCGGGTAAAGGGCATACTCCTGGGCCAGGGCCCTTTTGACCTTAACGATCCCCCCAAGGCCGTTGGCCCTAGCGTTTAACCTAGCCGCGTCCACGGCCAAATGGCTATGATCGAGCCCAAACACTTCCTTGGCCCCTAACCTGGCCGCCGCCAAGGCCAGTATCCCCGTGCCGCAGCCCAAATCCAGCGCCGTCTCGGGAGAAACACTTACCGTCGTGCCCGGCCTATAAAGCCTAACCAAAAACTCCAAACAAGCCAAGGTGGTGGGATGCCCCCCAAAGCCAAAGGCCAACCCCGGGTCAATCAAAAGCGCCGGCCCGGCGCCCACAACCCTATCCCCAAAGTCACTCGCCTTGCCCTTGACCGCTCCGCTCGCGTCGCTCACCTCGCCCTGGCTCTCACCCTGGCCGCCAACTTCAGCTTCGCTTGCTTTAGCTTGGCAAGACTCAGCTTCGCTTGCCCGGCCCGCCTCGGCTCCCTGGGCCCCAGAACCAACCCCCAGGACTTCTTGGCCGGCGCTTAGGCCAAATACCGGCACAATCAAGAGGGGGCCCACGGCAAAGGGAGGACTTCCCGCCCCGTCTTGCCACTGGGAATACTTTAACTCGTGAATCTGCCTAAGCTCTAACTGAGGGAACCGATTAAAAAATTCCCCGAGCTCCACCGGCCGCTCAAAAAACAAAAACAAAAAGTCGGCCTCCAGGTGGTGGCCATACAAACTCGCGGCCAGCTCCTGGCCCAAAAAACTCTCCGGGGGATCGTTTTCGAATTTGGCCAAATTCTCGGGATCCCCGGTTCTAATCTCGTAGATAAAAAGGTCGGTATCAGGTTTCATGTCCACAGGTTAACTATACAAATAAAGTGGTAAAAAATAACAAAAACCCCAAAACCATCAAAAATTCTAAGGTTGGGATATACGCCCGCCTAAACTTTCCCAGTAAATTATAATCTTACATGACAAGAATGGTGTTCGCTAGGGGCCCAAAACGCTTCGCCCAAGGCCCCCAAACCCAATGGCCCAACAAGTTCCCAAAACCCCCGTGGCCAAATCACCACAAATCGCCGGCCTAGCCAATACGGCTTGACCAATGGGTCCAGGAAAAGGTCCATGGGCCAACGCCCCCCAGCCCGCCCGATAATTGGGGGTGGTTTAATGCTTTTATGAGGTATTTTAGGAATTTGTGACCTTTCCAAACCTATCGATGGCTATTTTGAGAATATAGCGCCTATTTAACCCTCTTATGGACTTTACAAGGAACTATCAAGCGTTTGTAGCCTTTCAAGGTCTTTCCAGGGAAATTTTCTGCCTCGGGTTTTGGCTTTGGGTTTGTCCCCGAGGTGGGGGGGGTGGGACCCCCGATTGACTTGCCCTTTAAAGCCGCGTTTTGGGGCCTCAGAGCGCCGCTAAACCCTTGGACTGGCAAATACCGCGACTTGGCTTGGGATCGCCTGTGCGGGGCTATTTGGCCCGTTAAAATCGAAGTCATGTAACTACTTAAAATAACTAAACTTTTATCCCAGCCCTTCCCCTGGGCCCGCCCAAAGCCTCTCCGGACGGCCTTAGGCCCTAACGGACGGATACCCCCCCATGGAAATTTAACCGATATTTTGGCTACGTTAAGGCCAAAAACCCCCTCCAATGATTCCAGACCTTTCAAAGACCCGCCTAAACTACCTAAAATCACTTTAACCCTAGATAAAAGTAAAAAAACTATGCCCTTAACAAATAACTCTAACCAATAAGCTAAAAACTACCCCTTAGTCAAAACAAAAGGGTTTCAGTCAGTCCTTAAAAGCCATTTTTATGGTTCTTATGGGATAAACCAGCGGTAATGAGGTTTAAAACGTAGGTTAAGGGTTTTTCCGTGACGGCGGGGATATGGGGAAAGAGGTTTTTTAGGTCTGGGGGGGCGTTTTCGGTGACGAGGGCCAATCCGGCCCAGGATAGAAGTTCGAGGTCGTTAAAATCGTTTCCCAGGGCCAGGGCTTGTTGGGCGCTAAAGTTTAAGCCGTCGGCCAAGAACTTGGCGGTGGCGCCTTTGTTTATCCCGGGCGGAAAAATCTCCAGCCACATCGAGTCATCCCCATAGGGCGAGGAGGAACGCAGTACCGAGACGCCCGGGCAGAGTTTTTCGAATTGGCGTTTGACCTCGGGCATGTCCGAGGACGGGGCGGGGATCAAAAATTCCGATCGGCGGCCAAGGTCCAGGCCGGGCTTATAAGGCTCGGTAAATCGCGCGTAGGATTTGAGGCGGCTTAGAAAACCCTCGGTCGGGGGATGGCCGTCAGGGTACTGATAGACGTGGAAGTGGCATCTGGGGGGCGGCTCAAAGGCGAAAAACCCCCGCTTGATCTTTAGGGAAGCGTTTAGGACTCGCTCTCGATCGCTCGCGGTGAAACTCCCTGAGAGACTTAGGGGACCGGGGCCGTTTTCCCAGGGGCATAAGCCCAGCCCCGAGGAAAAAAGCAAGTAATCCAGGTCAAACTTATCGGGGTAATCTCTTTGAAAGGAATAAAGGCCCCGACCCGTGGCCACGACCCGAACGATGCCCAGGGCTTTAAGTTTATGGGTGGTCTCGATATCGGCCTGACAGACCTGGGCGCCGGCGGGCTTAATGGTGCCGTCAAAATCGACAAAGATTATTCTGATGTCATTGGTGATGGGGGAATCGTAGAGAGGGAAAGTCATAAAATAGAACCAAGTCCCGGCACAAAATTCCATCCCCCTGGCCAGGGGAAAATATGGCCGCGTCCGTCAGGACCATCGCTTAAACCAAGTATCGAACGTGAGTAAAAACCTAAATCTAAACCGTATGATAGCGATTGTTGCTTTTTGGTTCACTTTGGCCCCCCTCCCGTTACCCTGTACCCTTAGGTCCGTCCCCTTACCCCGTCCATGGACAGTTCCTAGGGCCTGGCCCTGGACCTATGCCTGGGCCAGTCACCTGGGCCAGTTCTGGGGCCAGTTCCTGGCCCCGGGAAAGATCAAGTCCCAAAGCCGTTACCGAGACGAGAGGAACGTTTCCCAAAACATAGCCAAGTTATTACGCGTACTTAGAAAATCAGCCGGGGTATGGCTTGGGTCATCCAAGAAAAGAACCAACTATTTGGCTTATCTATCCGCGGGAAAAAAGCGAGGCCCTAAAAAACATAAAACCCCGAAAATATGGGGTTTTGTTAAAATTTACGATCAAGCGATCGACTGGTTGTCAGGGCGTGGACAATTCTCCTGGAAACTTCTCACGAAAATGAACAGTTTCACTTAATTTAGACGTAAGTCAAGCCAAAGGACTTTAAAAAGTTTTAATTACCGTTGACTGGGTAAAACCGTTGGCCCCAGCTTCAGTGTCCCGCGACAGTCTTTTGATTGTCTTGGTTACCAAAAACTTCTTCACAGTACTTTTGACAGACCAAGGAATTGCGATTGATGCAAGCCGTGCTTGAAGGCGATGGGGCTTCATACCACAGACATTGCTGGGCGTAATTGCAATTACAGTTAACCTTGGCTTTAGCCACGTCTATATTAATGGTCAGGTTCGTTGCCATTTGGCCACCCTCCGAGAAAAACAAAGAAGCAAACCGGCCATACCAATTACCGGCCTTAGATTAAAACATAACCCAAACGGGGCTTTTTTGACCCCCAGAACCGAAAAAACTTCGGCTCGATTTTATTTATGCAAGCTACATGCCAAAGGTTAGGTAGTCCCTTATGTGCCAACCGCGGGGATCGATTTCGCCCCCGGGGGTAGCCTGAAAATAAATGGGCCCCCGCTGAGTACGTTCATGGCTCCCAAATGGGGGTTTAGGAGCCGTAAGGTCTTGTAATCGACCCCACGTTCTTTGGCTAGTTGTGCCCAGGACGTGGGGGTCTTAAAACTTAGGCTGGTTTCCGTAAATTCCATGGGCCTATATAGCCCGGACGGAGGGTTGTCATTAAATCCATAGACGCTGGCGTTTTCTAAAACGATTTTTATGGCGGCTATTCGGTAAACGTAACGTTCGGTTTCCGTTGGTAAGGATAGTTGAAAGTAGTCCGCTCCCGACCGTTCCCTGGCCAGCGCTTGGTCTACCCGGGCCTCGCCACTATTGTAAGCGGCCATGGCCAAAGACCAGCTACCGAAACGATCGCGAAGCTGCGATAGATACCTCATGCCGATGGCTAAAAGCGGCTCGGGCAACATCCTCAAGTCTTCCTTTTGGTTGACTTTGAGGCCAAAATGTCTGGCCGTGGCCGGCATGAATTGCCAAATTCCCGTGGCCCCCGCGGGCGACGAGACGGTGGGCCGCAAATCGCTTTCCGCCACGGCCAGATACTTAAGGTCATCTGGAAGGCCGGCTTCCCTAAGGCTCTTTTCAATTAAAGGGAAGTAGCGTTTGGCGCGGCGGCGCCAGAGTTCAACCTGGGCTTGGTGGTTTACGGCCAGTTGAAATTCCTTGTCAAGTCTCTCGTAGACCGATGGCCGGTCCAAAGGCAGCGCTTCCCCGCACAACGTAACCGCTCTGGGTAGGTTGTATTCCGTTTTGCCCTGCCCCGGTTGTCCCAAAAAATTCAAAGACGCGGTAAGCGTCGGAATTGAGGACACCGTGGTGCCATTAATGGTCTTGCAGGCGGTAACCGCTGCCACCAGTAAGGGAGCGATTACCGACAGGATCAATAATGACCTTAGAAGGAATCGATTCATATTCTTCACGTTTTAAGGCACAATAATAACCCCGACAACCAAAAAAAGCAAGTTTTTTTGTAACTGCGGTAAGTTAGTGAAATTATGCTGAATTCTTAGACGGGTTCGGGCTTACCCGGCCCGCGCTAGCCTTAAATCGAAACATGAAATTGAATATCCGGCTTGGCCGTCTATTGCCTTGGACGGGTCAAGCTTTTGCCAAGCCATGAGGTCCAACGAGCCGATATTACCACGTTTCAAGTCTGATATCTAGAAAAAGTTAACAGTCGATTATTATTTTGATTTTGATCCTCTTTAAGACGAATCGTCTAGATCATCTGGCCTCCAATCTGAGAAAAATGGCCATGGTCTAGTTTAACATTGAAATCTATCTAAACTATCGAAAATATGTAAAATAATTTACCGTATTAACGAACATCAAGCTTGAGTTAGCCAAACAGGGAAAACCATTAGCGAGTGTTTAGCCATTAATTAACAAACAAGTCTACGAAAAAAAACCGCCCCTTGTCAATACCCCAAAAATTAAAGCCAAACATGGCAATACTTGGCGCTTTTCCCAGCCCGCCCGGCCCCCCAAAACCCGCCTGGCCAAAAAAAATCGGAGGGCCGGTAAGACCCCCCGAAGGTCGGTGAACCTTTTTCTATTGTGGCTTTGACCTCAACCAAACCAAGATAAGCCTTAAGTCACAACCATTGCCGTAACCCAAGGGGGAGCCAAATCTTGGCCAGGGCCTTGGTCCAATCTGTTTTCTATAGGCGCCTCCTTGGTTACCGCGTTATTGGCCCAAAACTTTTTGGGCCCCACAGGCCAAAGACCCTGGTCTTTGGCGGTGACTTCTTTTAATTTCCAACCGGAAGGGTATCGACGAACCGTAGGCTCACGATCAAGTCGCCCCTTTTGGCTTGGCTAGGCAAGTAACCCCCGGCGCCCCGTAACCTGAATTTGCCCCTCTGGGCCATTTGCTCGGTAACCTTGACGGTAAGATACTTTATTTCGCCGATGGCGCCCTGGCCCTGACACTTGGGACAAGTTTGGGGCCGGTAGATTTGGCTTTCGAAGTTTAGCCTACCCAGGGTCTGGCCTTGGCCCAAACACCTAGGGCAAGCCTCATGGGAGGTAAAGGGGAGGATGATCTCAAACTCGGACCCGTAAGGCCTTACCAACGACAGCTCAACGTAAACGTCCAGGCCATGCTTCCTCTCTCCATCGTACCTAAAAGGCGTGGGCGAGACGGGAGCCGAAACCTTGGCGGCCCCAAAAAACTCTTTCTGGCCGTTTATCTTGGTCTCCCTTAGAAGTTCCCGGTAAGCCTTGTAAGCGCTTCTGAACTTCGCGACGTCATCGGCCCCGCCCCGACCCGTGTCGGGATGGTGCTCCTTTGCCAACTTCCTAAAGGCGGCCTTTATTTCGGCTTCCGAGGCGCCTTTTTTTAAGTTTAATTCGCGATAAGCTCTGACGTTCATGATCAACCTCCAGTTCAAAATCTGAACATGGGTAAAGCAACTCCCGTGCCAAGCGCTTTTTCTAAATAAATCCCAATATTTATATGATTTTCACTCCCTTGGCCCCACCTTACCGGTGCAGAACGCTTCACAAAAAACCCCCCACCCAAAGCCCTTAGCCAATCCCCAATATCCAGGCCCTCCCGGCTCCAAGCCCCTTAAAACCTACCCCTGACAGACCCGCTCCAAACGATCGCCCCCGTGTGATTGTTTTTTCGCGATGCCTACCAGACCACGCACAACCCAAAGTCGAGTAAAAAATATGCGGTTAACAAATAGGCAGGGGAGATGTTTTTACTAGAAGAATACTAGAAA
>JAITLH010000333.1 GCA_031277995.1 Deltaproteobacteria bacterium | reverse complement strand
AAAGCCGCTTATTTTTTCGCTTTTTGGGGAGGCTTTGAGAGGTTTTGATAGGCCTTTACCAGTTCGTTTAGGCGATCGACGATAAGTTCCCTTTCGGCGGGGGTGGGATTGATAAACTCTGGCGCGCTTATAAGTCTGGGATTATTGGGGTAAATTATGTTCGATAAGCCCACGCTTACTTTGGTGACCACGTAGGTTATCCGCTGCTGACTCCAGCCGGTCGTTTCCATTATGTCAGCCAAAAAGTTGGGATCGGTACTTAATGCCACGATGGTTTACAGGTTTTGTTCATAGGCCAGTATTTCTTGCTTACTTAAGGGCGGCTCACGACTGATTAGTTCATATAGGTGGGCGGTGGACCTGGTGGTCAGGGGTTTTTCGATAACCTTACGGGCGACGATCGATTCGGGAGAGGAATTTGGGCTAGCTTCGTTGGGAGCTTGTTTTTCGTCGGTTTTTTGACCGGCTTGGGGTTTTTGGGCGTTATTTTGGGCCAGATAGATTGGGGCCAAAGGAGCCTTGCGAGAATCGGCCTGGGGAGAATCGCCTTGGATTTGGGCCGGGAGCGAAGCCGGACCCAAGGCGTTGACCGTGACTAGGGTCAGGAAAAAAATAAGTCCTGGGGCCAGGGCTTTTTTAACGCGTCCAAGTCGTCGGAACATGGTTTTATCCAATGTTTGTAATGGAAGGGCAGGGCATTTTTGAGTCGGTCTAAAAAAATTTTATATGAGTAAATACTTAAAAACTTATTGGTTTTTCTCGGAAAGGTTTTCCAGGGCCATGCCCATTAGGAGCGGAAACATAATCTCATGGTGGCCGATGAAGGTGTAACCGCGGCCACTTTCTTTGGTTGGCCTCTCAACGACGTTAACCGAGGGGCGGTATTGTTTGATAAAATCCATGTTTATGGTGGTTAAATCGCTTACGTCATAGCCCATGTTTCTGGTTAAGGTTAAGGCCTTCAGAAACACTTCCGGCATGATGACGGCCGATCCCAGGTTAATGAAGGCCCCTCGGCCTAATGTCGCGACCAAGCGGCAAAAGGTCCTAAAATCGTCCATGGTGGCCGCTCCCAGGTGAGCGCCGTCACAGTCGGGATGAATGTGGTAAACGTCGTTACCCACGGCCACGTGGACGGTAATCGGTTTTTCGGCCAAAACCGCCGAGGCCAAAACGCTCATGGCAACATAGGGGGCTTTAAGATCGATTAAGATTTCGCCTAGGGTCTGGCCAAGGCCTTTTCTGGTTTGGGCGGCAAGGTCGATGGCCATGTTTAGGATTTCGCCGGTCTCCTTGGTTACCCCAAAATCGCCGCTCCCTAGCCCCGCGGCCACGTCTTCGCTGGTGGCCCCCGTCAAGGCCACTTCGGTATCGTGGACCATGATCGAGCCGTTCCCGGAAATGGACGAAATGAGATTCCCGTAAAGGAGTTCGCTTATGACCGGGCCCAGGCCGACTTTTATGGGGTGCCCGCCCATGGCCAACATGATGGTTCGTTCCTCCCTGGCCGCCCGGGCCAAGCTGGCCGCGGCTTCTTTGATGTCCTTGGCCGCCAAAATATTGGACAAGCCTTGGGTGAAGGACAAAAAACTACCGCCCGGGGCCAGGGGCTTGGCGAAGTCGTTTACGTTGACTTTGGAGGGTCGATCCTTGAGACTGGAAAACCTAATCGATTTAAAATCCAGCTCGGGAAGCTTATTTTTCATCGCGAATGTTTTTCCTTAAAAACTTTCTGAAACATCCTCACGGTCTAAGGCGCTGCCGCGTTACGGTGTTAGCGGGCTACTGGGCTTAGACTTCTGGGTTAGCGGGCAAGCTTCTTGGCCTGGCTAGGCCCTTTTGTTATGCCCGTTTTTTTCGTATCGGCTCAAGCGCCACCCTCAACGATAACGTGGTCAACCAATTGGCAGATGACGTGCCCAAAAAGTAGATGGAGTTCCTGAATCCTGGGGGTATTGGGGGCGGGGCTATCGATGACGATGTCGGCGACTTTGGGATCGTGGATGGTGGAGCCGCAGAGAAAAATCGTGGACAAGCCGTTGGCCCTGGCCGTTTCAAAGGCCTTGATGACGTTTTTGGAAGTCCCGCTGGTGGATAAACCCCACAAAATATCGCCGGGTTTGCCCAGGGCCTTGATTTGCCGGGCAAAGACTTCCTCGTAACCGTAATCGTTACCGATGGCCGTGATTTTGGAAGTGTCGGCGGTCAAGGCCACGGCCGACAAGCCCGGCCTTTCGATTAAAAACCGGCCCACGAATTCGGCGGCGAAATGTTGGGCCTCGGCGGCGCTCCCACCGTTGCCGCATAAATAAAGAACTCCCCCCTTGGTCAAACAAGAGGCGATCATCTTAGCGGCCTGGACCAACAAATCGGCTTCTTTCCAGGCCAACCCCAACGATTCGGTCAATTCTTCAAAGGCTTTAGCCACGATATTGTTCATTTGATAACCTCGATAAAAATTCTTCGGAGGCGATTTGGTTCATTCTTCAAAGCCCTTGGCTAT
>JAITLH010000223.1 GCA_031277995.1 Deltaproteobacteria bacterium | reverse complement strand
AACGGCTAGGCCGGCGGCCAGGCCAAAAGCTAAGCCAAAATTTTGGTCCCAGACTTGGTTTCGTCTTTCGACAATTGACTTTGATTTAAGATTAACGCGTCGGAAGGGGTCGGTAAACGGCGTGGTTTTACTTGGTGGGAAGGCGGTTCCGCATGGTGGAAAGGGCGAAAAAAAGCCCGGGACTTAGTCCCGGGCTTTTTGGTGGCCTTGGCCGGTTGGGGCCTAGCCCTTCTTGGTGGGCTTACCTTTGTTGTTTTTGGGCGTGACCTTGACGACCTTATCGTTAGCCGGCTTCTTTTTGGCCGGGGTTTTGGGCAAAACCTTTTTGGCCATGGGTTTTAAGGACTTTAGGGCCTGGTTGGCCAAGGGCGCGATGGTCTCGGCCAGCTTTTTGGCCAGTTTCTTTTTGTACTCGGCCTGCTTGGAAAGGGGTTTTTTGGCCGGGTTGGCCTCTTTTTCGGCCTTCTTTTTAAGGTCCTTGGGCGAGGCCTTTAGCGAAGCCTGGGCCGAGGCCAAGCGGGCCAAGGGGACGCGGAACGGGGAGCAAGAAACGTAGTCAAAGCCCAGGTCGTAACAGAACATGACCGAAGGCGGGTCGCCGCCGTGCTCGCCGCAGATGCCGATTTTTAGTTTCTTGTCGGCCGAACGGCCCTTTTGGACCCCGATTTCCATGAGTTGCCCCAGGCCCTCAAAGTCGATGGTGACGAAGGGGTCGGTTTCCCAGATGTTTTGTTCCAGGTATCTGGGCAAAAATATGCCGCTGTCATCCCTGGAGAGGCCAAAGGTGGTTTGGGTCAAATCGTTTGTCCCAAAGGAGAAGAACTCGGCCCCGGCCTCGACCACCTTGTCGGCCACCAAAGCGGCCCTGGGGAGCTCGATCATGGTCCCGACCAGGTAGTTTAGCTTGACGTTGGATTTGCCCAAAACGTCTTTGGCCACTTGATCGACCAAGGCCTTTTGGGCGGCGAACTCCTTTTCGTTTCCGATTAAGGGGATCATGATCTCGGGGAAAACCTTGATGCCTTCCTTGGTGGCCTTGACGGCCGCCTCGAAGATGGCCCGGGCTTGCATGGAGGTGATTTCCGGGTAGAGGATACCCAGCCGACAACCCCTTAAGCCCAGCATGGGGTTTTGTTCGTGCAAAAAGTCGATGCGATCTTTCACGGCCTGTAACGGCAAGGAGAACTTTTCGGCCAGTTGCTTTATCTCGTGATCGCTATGGGGCAAAAACTCATGCAAGGGCGGATCGAGGGTCCTGATGGTCACGGGAAAACCGTCCATGGCCTTAAAGATCTCGAAGAAATCTTCCCTTTGCATGGGGAGAATCCGGGACAGGGCCTCTTCGCGCTCCGGTTGGGTGTTGGCCAGGATCATGGCCCGAACGTGATCGATGCGGTCGGCTTCAAAAAACATGTGCTCGGTACGGCATAGGCCGATGCCTTCGGCCCCATAGCTCCTGGCCACTCGGGAGTCGTTCGGGGTGTCGGCGTTGGTCCGAACTTTCATGACTTTTTCGGCTTCGACCCATTTCATGAAGGTGTGGAATTCATCGGAGAGCCCGACTTCCTTGGTCGGGAGTTGGCCTTTTATGACTTCGCCCTTGGTGCCGTCCAAGGAGACCCAGTCCCCGGCCTTAATGACCTCGTCGCCGATGGTGAAAAGATTCTTTCCGTAGTCAACGGTAATCGGGGCCCCGGCCACGCAAGTCCGGCCCATGCCCCTGGCCACGACCGCCGCGTGGCTGGTCATCCCGCCCCGGGCCGTCAAGATGCCCTGGGACGCGTGCATGCCCTTAATGTCCTCGGGGCTCGTTTCGAGCCTAACCAAGATGACCTTTTTGCCCTTCGCGGCCTCATCCTCGGCCGCCTTGGCCGAAAAATAGGCCTGGCCCACCGCGGCTCCCGGCGAGGCCGGCAGGCCGCCGGTTAAAACCTGGCGGTTTATGTAAGCCTCGCTCTTGGTGTCAAAGGTCGGGAGGAGGACCTGGGTCATGTGGTTGGGGTCAAAGCGGGCGATGGCCGTCTGCTTGGTTATGAGTTTTTCGTTAACCAGATCGGTCGCGATCTTCAAAGCCGCGTGGCCGGTTCTTTTCCCGGAGCGGCATTGGAGCATAAAGAGCCTTCCGTCCTCGATGGTAAACTCGATATCCTGCATGTCCCGATAGTGGTTTTCCAATTTTTCCTTGAAGGATTCCAAGGTTTTGTAGATCTTGGGCATGTCGTCGATGAGGGTGGAGTTGACCCCTTTGGGCAGGGGCTTTTGGCGGTTGATGGGTTTGGGGGTCCTAATCCCGGCCACGACGTCCTCGCCCTGGGCGTTTATGAGATACTCGCCGAAAAAGTAATTCTCCCCGGTCGAGGGATCCCTGGAAAAGCAAACGCCGGTGCCCGAGTTGTCGTTCATGTTCCCAAACACCATGGCCTGGACGTTAACGGCCGTACCCCAATCCTCGGGGATGCCATGGAGTTTACGATACGACTTGGCCCTGGTGATCATCCACGAATCGAAGACCGCCCCTATGGCCCCCCAGAGCTGCTCGCGGGGATCTTCCGGGAAGGGCTGGTTTAGGACGTCTTTGATGATTTTTTTGAAGGTGACCACCAAACCCTTGAGGTCGTCGGCCGTGAGCTCGGTGTCGTTTTTGTAGCCCTTGTCGGCCTTTAATTTGTCGATGGCGTGGCCAAAGGGATCGGCGTTTTTGTCAACCTCGCCCGTGACCTTGTCTAAGATGTGTTCCTTAACGCCCATGACCACGTCGCCATACATGGCCACGAACCGCCTATAGGAATCGTAAGCGAAGCGGGGGTTGTTGGTTTTGGCGATGAGGGCCTTTAAGGTCTCGTCGTTTAGGCCGATGTTCAAAACCGTGTCCATCATGCCCGGCATGGAGATCCTGGCCCCGCTACGGCAGGACACCAAAAGGGGGTTATCGGTAGAACCAAACTTGGACCCCATGATCTTCTCGACCCGGGCCAGGGCCTTATCCACTTCGTCTTTGAGCCCTTTGGGGAATTTCTTCCCGCTTTGATAAAAAGCGGTGCAAACCTCGGTGGTGATGGTGAAACCGGGCGGGACGGGCATGCCCAGGTGGCACATCTCGGCCAAATTGGCGCCCTTTCCCCCCAATAGATTTTTCATCTCACCTTTTCCGTCCGTTTTAGAACCGCCAAAAGAATAAACCATTTTAGAAGCCATGTATTACCCCCCAAAAGTTGGTGGAATTTAAGTTGTGACCAAAGTTTCGGGCCCACTAAGCCTCGCCCTCTGGGTAATTGAATCGGCGCGAAATATTCCATGGCCCCCCCGGGGGGCTAAAATAAACCAAACCAAAACAAAAAACGATTGGGTTCTCCCCACTATCCCAAGGCCTAAAAAACGAACCAAGGTTTCTAGTCCATTTGGCCCGTCGCCAAATTTGGGTTATGGGGGATAATTGTCAATTAAAGTATATACCACCGTCGCCTTGGTTGCAAACGATACTTAGGCGATTATCGGCGCCTGAAAAGCCGGCTTGTCAGACAAAATAGACTAAAATTCACGCGATTTGGCGCCGCCAAATCATTGGCCCCGGGACTAATTTTTTGGCCCCAAAGGAACGCTAAAATTCCCCAAAAATTAACCCGCCGGTCAAACTAAAAACCCCGCCCCGTCGGTTCCGGTACTTCATTCTTAACATACTAAATTTACAAGGTAAAATCAAAAAAATAGTTGTTTGGGCCATTCCCTTCCCCAATCCCTAACGGCGAGCCTCAACCCTCGCCGAAATATGCTACAATCGTAAGTAAGTCACCCAAGGCGCCAAGGCCCTTTTTGGCCTTTTTTAGGGGAGTTATTCGTGACCAAAAAAGCGTCCCACCACCCGGCCGCCCCAAAGCCGGCGGCCAATAAGCCGGCGGCCAATAAGCCCGCGGCCAAAAACCCGGTCGCCCCAAAGCCGGCGGCCAAAAAGCGCTTGCCCAAATCCCCCGTCATAAAGGCCATTAATCTGCCGGCGGGGTTTTTGGCCGGTCTGTCAAGTTACCTAGGGCATCTGCGCGTGGAGCGGGGTTTTTCCAAAAATACCCTGGCCAGCTACGATAACGATCTTAGGTCTTTTTTCTCGTTTCTCGTTTCCCAGGACGTGTCGGACTTTGGCCTAATCAAGGCCGATCACATCGAGGCCTTTTTGGGGCTCCTAGCCCAGGCCAATATTAAAGCCGTGACCCGCTCCCGTAAGCTCTCGTCCATTAAGGGTTTACTTAATTTCCTCCATGACGAAAACAAAATTCCCGGCAATCCCGGCTTTGATTTAAAGGGCCCCAAGATCACCAAACCCTTACCCAAGGCCCTCAACCAAGACCAGGTCAACAGGCTAATCGAGATATGCGATCCCCGGGAGCCCACTGGCTTAAGTTACCGGACCATGCTGGAAGTCCTCTACGGGGCCGGTTTGAGGGTCTCGGAACTTTGCGATCTCACCGTGGGGCAGATCCATCTAAAAGACGGTTTCGTCAAGGTTAGGGGCAAAGGCTCCAAGGACCGGCTAATCCCCTTGGGCGAAGTGGCCGTAAGCTTTCTGGAGCGTTACCTTCGGGAGGTTAGGCCCAATCTTCGCGATCCCAAAAACGACCCCCAAAGCCTATTTTTAAACCCCAATGGCCAACCCTACACCCGGCATACCTTCTACCGACTCCTGGCGAAAATGGCCAAGATCGCCGGTCTGCCCCAAACCTCGCCCCACCAGCTCAGGCATTCCTTCGCGACGCACTTACTTGAAGGCGGGGCGGATCTGCGGGCCGTTCAAATGATGCTGGGCCATTCAAACCTATCTACCACCGAACGCTACCTCAAAGTCGAGGATCGCCGCCTCCAGGATATCCATCGCCGCTACCACCCCCGGGCCAAGGATTAAAAAGCCCTTGGCCCGTAACCCAAATAAACTTGGCCAGCCCTTAATCTTGACTGAAACGACCCAGCCTTTTTGAGGACCAAAATCGTGAGCCAAATCGAACGCCGGAAAATAATCCAGGCTAAGACCGTCATAACCACCCACGTAAACCCGGACTTTGACGCCGTGGCCTCGATGGTCGCGGCCACCAAGCTTTACCCGGGATCGGTCATGCTTTTTCCCGGCGGGCAGGGGCGAAACATCCGCAGTTTTTTTATCCAGTCGCTTATTTACTTATTTGACGTGGCCAGGCCCCGGGAGCTTGAATACGGCAGCGTCGAAAGGCTAGTCGTGGTCGATACCCGCCAAAGGGATCGCCTGGGAGCGGCCGCGCCCTGCTTGGACAATCCCGGCCTGGACATCCATTTATACGATCACCACCCCGACGGGCCCACTGATTTAAAGGGTTCCTTTGAGTTAGTCGATCGGGTCGGGGCCAACGCCACTTTGATGACCGAGCTTTTGGCCCAAAAAAAGATCGCCCTAAGCCCCCAGGAGGCCACCATGCTGGCCTTGGGTTTATACGAGGACACGGGCGGCTTGACCTTTAGCTCGACCACGCCCAGGGATTTAATGGCCGGGGCCACGCTCCTTTCCTGGGGGGCCGATCTCTCCGTGGTTTCCGACTTTACCTCACGGGAACTGACCCCGGAGCAATTGTCCCTTTTAAACGAGCTTATTTTGACGGCGGAATCGAGGGAAGCCCGGGGCCGCAATCTGGTCATCGCCATGGCCAGAAGGGAAGAGCATATCGAGGACGTGGCCGTTTTGGCCCATAAAATGATGGACATCCTGGGCGCGGACATCCTTTTTTTGCTAATCGAAATGGAAAACATGGTTCAGGTGGTGGCCAGATCAAACCTTAGGGAAGTGGACGTTGGCGAAATCACCCTGGCCCTGGGCGGGGGCGGTCACGCCGCGGCCGCGGCCGCGGCCATCCGGGGTAAAAGCATGGCCGAGGTGAAAGAGGAACTGGAAAAGTGCCTAACCGAGGTCATGGACCATATGTACAGCGCCGGAAACGTCATGGTCCATCCGCCGATTGTCATCTTCGAAGAAAAAAGGGTTAGCGAGGCCATGGAAATGATGGTCCACTATAGCCTAAACGTCTTACTGGTGGAGGATTCGGCCAAAAAGGTCAGTGGGATTGTGACCGATCACATCGCCGGGAAGGCCATCTACCACGGCTTGGACGATTACACCGTGAAGGAAGTCATGGTGACCGAGTTTCAAACGGCCCAGCCGGACACGACCTTTGGCGAGATAAACCGCATCATCGTGGGCCAGGGCCAGAGAATCCTTCCGGTAATCGACCCCAACGGCCGGGCCCTGGGCGTTATCACCCGGACGGATCTACTAAGGTTAATGTCCCGCGAGGTTACCGGGGGCCTTGAGGAAGCCCGCCGCCGCGGAACGGGCCTGCCTTACGAAAGAAACCTTTTGGGCATCATGGAAGATCGCCTTCCGGCCCGGGCCATGAACCTAGTTAGAGATTTAAGCAAAATCGCCAAGGACCTTAACCTGGCCGTCTACTTAGTCGGCGGGACGGTCAGGGACATGATCATGCTAAAGGGCGTAAGCGATCTTGACGTCTCCGTGGCCGGCGACATGACTAAGCTCCTAGAAATCCTCCCCCAAAAAATGCCGGTTAAAAAAATCAAGCGGCACCCCAGGTTTCAGACGGCCACGATATTTTTTGAGGACGGCTGGCGGCTCGATCTCTCCAGCGCCCGGGTGGAATATTACGAGCGCCCGGGGGCCCTCCCGGTCGTGAGCCAAGCGTCCATACAGCTAGATCTCCAAAGGCGCGATTTTACCATAAACGCCCTGGCCATAAGCTTAAACGAAGAAGATTTTGGCCGCCTTTTTGATTTCTACCGAGGCTTCCAGGACATCAAAGAAGGTTTGGTCCGGGTCCTCCATAGCCTTTCCATCATCGAGGATCCCACCCGGGCCTTTAGGGCCGTGCGTTTCGCCACCCGCCTGGGTTTCAAAATCAGCAAAATGACCCAGGGCCTTATCGAAAACGCCGTCCGGGGCGGCTTTCTCCACAACACCCATCCCAGGCGCCTTTTGACGGAACTTAGATACGTATTCGAGGAAACCGAAACCTACAAGGCCATGGAATTGGTCGATCACCTAGGCCTCCTATCCTCCATCCACCCCGACCTTAAGCTTACCCCCAACGCCAAGGCCTTAATTCGCCAAGTCGATCGGGTGAGGGACTGGTTCCACCTGACCTTTGGCCGCGAGGGCACCCCCTTTTGGCTGGTTTATTTTCTGGCCATAACCGAACCCCTGGCCCAAGACGAACTTGAGCGTTTGGCCCAAAACCTCGATACCAACCGCAAGGAGGCCAAACTTCTCCTCTTAGAGCGCCCCAAATTGCACCGCATCCTGGCCCGAAACCGCCGCAATGGCCCCCAAGAGCTTAAACCCAGCGAAATCGACAAGCTCCTTTCCCCCCTAAGCTGGCCCGCCATACTCTACCTTATGGCCAAGGGCTCGGGCGAATTCCTCGACCGGGCCGGGGCCACCTACCTGGCCGTTTACCGCCGCGTCTCCCCCATAATCGACGGCGCCGATCTCCTGGCCCTGGGCCTCAAGCCCGGCCCCTCGCTCCAAAAAGCCCTCTCGGCCCTCCGCCTGGCCCGCCTCGACGGCGAGGTCTCCACCATCGAAGACGAAAAAGCCTTCGCCCGCAAACACTTCCTCGCCCCCGCCTCCGCTCCCGCCTCCGGCGACGCGCCCGCGCCCGCCCCTGGCCCCGCCTCCGGCGTCGCCCCCGACGCCCAATAAACCCCAATAACCTTCGGGATATTCTTCGTTTACCCTCTATTTGATTAAACACAAACTAAATTTCCCAAATCCCCTATCGCCTACCGATATTACTAATAATAAAATTTTTTGTCCCAACTCTAATTTCCCTTTTAAGTTTTGACTGGCGAGTTTCAATCGCTGACATTTTTGTTGGGCTTAAGAAGTCAAAAACATCAAGCTCCGGAAATTACCTTAAACAACGGAGCCGAAGTTTAAGCCATCTAACGATGGGCGCGCGTTGATTGTGACGATACTATGAAAAGAATAAAATAATTTTTTGACTATTATATTAATAGTTAAAGATTTATATTTAACTAAAAATTTAAAAAATATTTGACAAATCCTAGACTAAGCGTTAAAATTTAAGCTCAAATTTTTATCCAACCGGCCTCTAAGCCCCATAAGTACGGAAAAAGGCCCAGATAAATTAGCCCCCTCGCTTCAAAACGGCCGCCTTCCCCCCATGGGCGCGAGCCCAATGGTGGAAGGGCCTAAACAAACGCTTCCGGGCAAGCCCGGGCAAGCCCGGGTAGGCCCGGCCAGGCTATTTTCGGCCAATGATTCTCCCTTTTATGGCCGACGGGGACCCCACCCCTCGGACCCTCGGACAACAAAATCGCCAATTGGATTTAGGAGTGAAAAAATGAAAATTTCCCTTAAGCTCTCGGCCATAGCGGCCCTGATTCTGACCCTGGTCGTTTTCGCCGTGCCCACGGCCGGCGCCGACGGGGGATTTTACATTGACGGCAAAATCGGCTGGTCCCACCAGAGACATAGTCGCACCTTGCAGATAGTCGATCCAATCGTGAGCGACGACGATGAATATAGTTTGACCGCTTCCGACATCGCCATGGGCCGGCAAACCAACAGTAGCTTCGTTGGCGGATTTGGGATTGGCTATAACTTCATGCCCTCCTACAACGTCCCGGTCAGGATTGATCTGGAATTTTTGGCCCGCACCTACAAGTCGGTCAACTCTCGCTACAACGCCACCGTGACCGAGACCAAACTAGACGATAACTCCATTCAGACCCAAACGCTCCGGGTCACCGAACGCTCGCAAATCGGCGTCCACACCATTTTGGCCAACGTTTACTATGACTTCGTAAACGACTCAAAATTTACCCCCTACGTCGGGGCCAGTTTTGGCTTGGCCATCATGCACATTAAGCTCAATCAATTGGATCTTGAGAATTACGACTTACCCATTTACACCAATTTGGGCTGGGTGAATTTCGCCTGGGGCATTGGGGCGGGCGTAAACTACGAAATCGATCAGGATTGGTCTTTGGATTTCCGTTACCGCTATCTGGACGCCAGTTCCAACGCCGTTAGAAGATCCCTGCCGGTGAAACTTAAGCTGGGCATGGCCATTCACGACGTCACGGTTGGGATCAGGTATACTTTCTAAGACCCCAAAAAAGCCACTTGACCCAAAAAAACCCTTTGGGCGCGGCCAAAAAGCCGCTTCCAAAGGGTTTTTTCATTGGGGATGGCCGAAAGCCTTTTGTTTACAAAAAAGGTCTGAATATTATTTGACTCATTTTCGAAAACGGACTATATTAGAAAACTTTGATAGGTCGGATCCCAATGGGGTCAATTCCCTTGGCCCAAAACCGTGCCGCGGTCAAAAAAAAAGCGCCCGGACGCTCAAATTTACGGCCCGGGCCATGGAAAAAAGCGATTGTTTTTACTTAAAACTTAAAAAAATGAATTTTTGAGTTTTTATTGACTTTTGGTCAAAAGTCCCCTGGATTAAGTTTTTCCTAGCGGGCTGAAAGCGCGTGGTTGGTGTTTGATGAGGTTTCATAATTTTAACGGCGGACCGGCCGTCTTGCCCCAAAGCGTTTTGGAGAGGGTGGCCGCGGAAATGCTCGATTGGCAATCCACGGGCATGTCCATCATGGAAATAAGCCATCGCTCCAAGGAAGTCGCGGCCATGAGCGCCGAGACCCAGGAGCTCGTTAGGTCGCTTTTGGGGCTGGGACCCGAATGGGCCATAGCTTTTTGTCAGGGCGGGGCCAGTTTGCAGTTCGCCATGTTGCCGCTAAATTTCGCCGGCGACGGGGGCGTTTGCGATTACGTTAATACCGGCTTATGGGCGACCAAGGCCTTTGAGGAGGCCAAGCTTTGCGGGGCCGCCCCCCGCCTGGCCGCCTCCAGCCAAGACGAGGCCTTTACCTACATACCCAGGGAATTTGACTTTTCCGCCAGCCCCAAATACATCTACCTGTGTTCCAACAATACCGTCCGGGGCACGCGCTGGCCCGCCTTTCCCGCCAAAACCCCGGGCCCCCTGGTGGGCGACTTTTCTTCCGAGTTTATGTCCCGGCCCCTGGATCTTACCAATTTTGCCCTGGTTTTTGCCGGGGCCCAGAAAAACGTGGGCCCGGCCGGTTTGACCATCGTCCTAATCCGTAAGGATTTCGCCGAAACCGGGAAAAAGGGCCTGCCCCACATGCTTGATTACCGGACCTACGTCGAAAACGACAGCATGTACAATACCCCGCCCGTCCACGCCATCTACGTGGCTAACCTGGTCTTCAAATGGCTTCGGGACACCATTGGGGGCCTAGACAAAATGGAAGCCCTAAACGAAACCAAGGCCAAAACCCTCTACGATTTCATAGACCATAGCTCGGGCTTTTACCGAGGCACGGCCCGCCTCGATAGCCGCTCCCCGATGAACGTCACTTACCGCCTCTCTAACCCCGAGCTGGAAAAACCCTTCCTCGAAGAGGCCAAAAAAGAGGGCCTAGTCGGCCTGGGCGGTCACCGCAGCGTGGGCGGCATCCGCGCCTCGCTCTATAACGCCCTGCGTCTCGACGAAGTCGAGACCCTGGTCGCCTTTATGAAACGATTCATGGAGAAAAACGGCTAATCTCCCAGCCCCCAATGGGCTTGGCCTTTAGCCGTTTTACGGCCAAGGGGCCAAGCCCCTCGATTGGACAAAAATGGAAGGCCTTCCCGTCCCAACCCCAACGCGCCCCTCGAAAGCCTTATTTGACTAAAAGTACCATGGACTCTGTTTACCCAAAAATTGGGGGGTTAACGGATGTTAAAATACTTATTTCCCATACTTTTATTCCTAATTGTCTTACGCGTTGAGCCCTCGTACGCCCAGCGCGGCTCCAATCCCTCCTCCAATCCCTCCTTCGATTGCTCCAAGGCCACCATAGCCGCGGAAAAAATAATTTGCTCCGATTACGATTTGGGTAATTTAGATCAGGAATTAGCTTTAGTATATCAAAGGCACTATAATAAAGAAAAAAATAAGCTTAGAGCTAGCAATCGCCAATTGACATTTTTAAAATTTAGAAATTTAACGGCTGAAAATTCCTTACAATATGGTAAAGAAGAACAAATAAATTCCCTTACCTATATTTATGAACATAGAATTAATTATCTACGTAAAATGTTAAATCCCCCACCCAATTATATGTTAAATTGGCTCAA
>JAITLH010000143.1 GCA_031277995.1 Deltaproteobacteria bacterium | reverse complement strand
CGCCTAAAAAACGCTGGGCGAGACCACCAAAAGGTAAAAGCTCAATTGACTTTAAACCAAACCCTATTTCACTAATTGGCTAAAAAAAAAGGACGATTGGAAGAATTCACAATCGTCCGGCGGTTTTTTTTAAGTCGCTTTTTCCAATGACTCGGGCCTTAAACGGTTAAGGGCTTGGGTTATCGTCACCCCAAATGGCTAACTATTCATAACAGCCCCACGTATTTAAAACGACTCTGACTGGTAAAATAAGTCGGATTCCGTCTTTGCTTAGCCTATCTCAAATTGCCCATGGGGCGCCAAAACAGCGTCTCATGGGTACCTTCCTCTCATTTTTTCTTTCGCAAATCGAAATTGTTGATCTTTCTGTACATGGTCGGCCGCGATATGCCAATTATCAGGCAGGCTTTGGAAATGTTCCAATTGGTGTCGTTTAAGACTCGCTCGAGATCGGCCGCGGAGAGGTTACGGTTATTGTCCGGTAAGCTGGGGGCGTAAAGGGGTTCCTCCGGCTCAAGGCCCAATGGGCCTGATGTTCCCAATGGTCCGGCTGGGCCCAATGGGCCGGCTGGGCCTGATGGTCCGGCTGGGCCGGGGGAAAAACCCAGGTGGGCCATAAGGTCCACGGTTATGGTGGGGCCGTCGGCCAAAAACCAAGCCCTTTCCAAGACGTTTTGCAGTTCCCTGATGTTTCCCGGCCAAGGGAAGTTTAGTAAGCTCTCCATCACCCCGGGCTCCAAGATTTTGGTGGGTTGCCCGGTTCGCTCGGAGAGGCGGTCCAAAAAAGAATCGACCAAGGGCGGGATGTCTTCTTTTCGCTCCCTTAAAGGCGGGACGAAAACGGTGAAAACGTTTAAGCGGTAATAAAGATCCCGTCGGAAGCGGCCTTGGTTGACCTCGTCCAATAAATCCTTGTTGGTGGCGGCGATGAGCTTGATGTCAACGCGAATCTCGGTCCCGCCGCCGATTTTTTGAATCTTTCGGTTTTCTATTAAGCGCAGTAAGATGGTCTGTTGTTCCAAGGGCATCTCGCCTATTTCGTCCAAAAATAGGGTGCCGCCGTTGGCCAGCTCCACCTTGCCTTTGTTCCCGCCCTTACGGGCCCCGGTAAAAGCCCCCTCGGAATAGCCAAAAAGTTCGCTGTTTATCAGTTCCTTTGGTAAGGCCGCGCAATTTATGGCCACGTAGGGCCCGTTTTTCCTGGCCCCGGCGTTATGGATGGCCTGGGCGAAAACGTCCTTGCCCGTGCCGCTCTCGCCCAAAATCAAAATGTTGCTGTCGTTTACGGCGGCTTTTTTGGCCATCCTGATCACTTGCCGAAGCGATAGGCTTTGGCCAACCAGGTTTTCAAAGGTCCAGAAGGTATCGCGGTGGGCGATTTTGTTGGCCAGCCTCTCGGCCCTTGAGTATTCGGTCAAGGACAAAACCAGGCCTTGAAAAACGCCCTTTTTTAAAATATGGTTACAACTGCATATGCATTTTATGTAAGAATCGTTAACTTTAAACAGAGTTTCGTTAGCCAATGAGCCTTTAGACTTTAGATGAAATTTATTTAAGGTACTTTTGGGGATAAGTTCCTTTAGGTTTAGGCCCATCAATTCCCCGGAGCCCAAACCCAAAATCCTAAGGGCGTTACTGTTGAAAAACGTGATTACGTCGTTGTCGTCGGTCCCGATAAGCCCGTCGGCCACGGTGTTAATGATGGCCTCCATTTGGTTTTTGGCGTGGTCGGCCGCGTGCCAAGCCTGCCTTATTTCCATTTGCGTCTCGATGGCCCCGGCGGCGGCCACGACCATGCCCAGGGTATGGGGATTTACGATACCGTAACTACTGGCCATGGCGATGCAACCCAAAATGTTCCCGGCCCGATCGTGTATCGGCGCCCCGGCCCCGGCGTAATTGTGCGAACACCTGCAATAATGCTCATAGCCAATGATCATGACCGGTTTGTCAAGAAAGATGGCCGTTCCGACGATATTGTTCCCGGCGCTGGCCTCGCTCCAATCGGCCCCGGGACGCCAGTTCCCCTGGCTTAAGGAACTCTTAAGATCCTCGGCCCCCAGCATGTCCAAAATCAAGCCGCTGGAGTCGCTTAGGGCGATGACGAAATGCTCGTTGGCTAAAAAATCATACAAACTCTGCAGCATGGGCCGACAAAGTTCTAAAAAATCACTATGCTTATCTTGTTTTTCAACGATTTCTTGGCTTGATAATACCTTCTTTACGGACTTTTGATAGGGGTCAACCCCCAACGCTTGGCAACGCTTCCAACCGGCCAATACCTCATGGGAGGGCGGGGACCCGGCCTGACCCTCGCAAAAACTTTTCCAGGCCTCTTGGTTAATCCTTTGATGTTCGAAATTAAAGTTTCCCTTATAATCCGTACTCGTTCTCATAACGGGTCAGGCCTCCTTTCAAAACTTGGTCAAGGGCACCCCGCAAAAAACGCCAGCCTAATGCCACGCGCTTATCAAAACGCCAAACTGGGCTTTTTTCCCAAAGCCGCCTAGTCGCCCTCTTCCGACTCCAACCTCTCGAAAGCGTCCAAACCTCCGTTCTTTTTTAATGTCCCTAATCCCGGCGCCCTCGCCCCGGGCGCTCACTCGCCCATGCCCTCGCCCGCGCCCCGGGCGCGCGCATGGGCGAGCGCTAATAAATTGACTAAAATCCCCGAGTCCCTAGCGCCCGCCGAAAATAATGGCCATAGGCCCAATAAGCAAAAACAAGGCCGAGGCGAGCCGGCACCCTAAGTGGCCAATTCCCCCGTAATCGAAAAAGATTCGGGTCAGGCCTGGGGTTCTGGCTTAACTTAATCGCGCATGGTTTAAATTACCAGCTAACTCACTATAAGTCAATCGATCTTAAATAGGTAAAACTAGACAAAAAATAATCTAATAGATAATTTATTTATCTTAATTACTTTTTATAAGCTAAGGTAAAGTCCTTTATCGTGATAACAAACTAAAGAACTATTTACTAGATATAATTAATATTTTTATGCTACAGACCTATACTAATCTAACTAATCCATTCAAATGTAAGTCTCCCATCCCCCGCCCCTTGGGGCCCCGGGCCCTAAGATCCCCCCCGCCGGCCAGGCGAAATCTAACCGCGATTGGCTGATTACGGCTCTTTTGAAGGCCGGCAAGGCCGTCCCCCCATGGTCCTCCCCACGCGCGCCCCCATTAGCCACCTTACTCGCCCCGGCGCCCACGTCCTGACCGGTCAGGGCCGTTAAGGCCTTTTCAAAAAAGACAAGTGGCATGATAATTGCTAGATTT
>JAITLH010000052.1 GCA_031277995.1 Deltaproteobacteria bacterium | reverse complement strand
ACCTCTATCAACTCATGGGCGGCAAGATTTTTACCTGCTTCAATTTCTTTGATTCGGCGGTTTAATTCCGCTTGATTCTTCTCGCCGTAGAACGGATCGAAAATCTCGAAAGGTATTTTTCCCTGACGCAAGGCTTGCCGAGCAAAAATATTGAACGCGGTAGATAAATTCATGCCCAAATCCTCAAATAACTTTTCGGCGTTCTCTTTTACTCTCCTGTCAAGCCGGATAGTAACATTTATTGTTTCTTTCACAGTAAACCCCTCCATTCTGTATTGTAGACTCATCATACCACATCATTAGTGCATTTCAAGTGACATGCACGAAAAAATAGATTTTTTCGATTTCTCGGAAAGGAGGAACGCCGTGGCGATCTATCACCTCGGTATCAAAATATTTACTCGCGGCAAAGGCAAGCCCGCCATCGCCGCCGCCGCCGAAAAAATCATAAGCGAATACGACGGCAGAACCCACGACTACTCCCGCAAGGGCGGTGTCGTCCACACGGAGATATTACTGCCCAAAAACGCGCCGGACGAATATAAAGACCGCGCCGTCTTGTGGAATGCCGTGGAGAAAGCCGAGAAGAACAGCAACGCACAGCTTGCCCGCGAAATTGAGATTTCCTTGCCTGTGGAATTGACTGCGGCGCAAAACATTTCCCTTGCCCGCAGGTATGTCAATGAGCAATTCGTGAGCGCCGGAACGCGCGCCGACATCCGCGTCCACGACAAGGGTGACGGCAACCCGCGCGCGCATATCATGCTGACCATGCGCCCGATTGACGAGCGCGGACAATGGGCGGCGAAATCGCGGAAAGAGTATATCCTCGACGAGAACGGCGAGAAAATCCGCTTGCGAAGCGGCACGTTCAAGAGCCGCAAAGTCAACACCGCGGATTGGAATGATAAGGCCAAAGCGGAGGAGCGGGGCAAGGTTTACCCGGGTAAACCCGGCCAAAAAATCGCCCAGAAAAAAGCGATTTGGGCCGGGCCTAATCCTTGGGTTTGGTTTAGCAGAAATCGCCCACGTCCAGGAGCTTAATAAGGTTGGTGGTTCCGCTGACCTGGAGGGGCAAGCCGCAGGTGAGAAAGACCACGTCGCCTTTTTTGGCCAGTTGGTTTTTGACCAAAAACTCGCTGGCCGATTGCTCGATTTGGAGAATCGTGTCACAGGCCGGGATTAGGGCCGGGGTCACGCCCCAGGACAGGGTCAGCTGCCGATAGGTGGTCATTCGGGAGGTCATTCCGATGACCGGAACCGGTTGGCGATAGTGGGAAACCAAGCGGGCGGTGGAACCGCCTTGGGTCAAGGCCACGATGGCTTTTGCTTTTTGATCCCTGGCTAGGATGGCCACGGCCCGGGTGATGGAAGCGCCCATTTTTTCCAGGCGAACGTCGTGATCTTCCTTGATAAAATCGTCGGAATCGATACTGGGCTCAACCTTTACGGCCACGCGGTCAAGCATCTGGACCGATTCCACGGGGTATTGGCCGGAGGCGGTTTCGTCTGAAAGCATGACGGCGTCGGTACCATCCAAAATGGCGTTGGCCACGTCCGTCACCTCGGCCCGGGTTGGCCTGGGGCTGGAAACCATGGAAGCCAACATCTGGGTGGCCGTGATAACGAGTTTTCCGCGCCTTCTGGCCATTTGGATGAGGTTTTTCTGGATCATGGGGACTTCTTCCAAGGCCATTTCCACGCCCAGATCGCCCCTCGCGACCATGAGTCCGTCGGCCACGTCCAGGATCTCGGATAGGCGGGTGAGGGCCTGGGGTTTTTCGATCTTCGCGATTAAAAGCGGCGGGCTACTCGAGCGGTTAATAAGCTCCTTTATGGGCTTAAGATCGTCTTCATGCCTTACGAAACTCATGGCCACGAAATCGACCCCGGCGTCCAGGCCGCAGATCAGATCGTTTTTGTCTTTGTCCGTAAAGGCCTTAATCCTAAGGTGCGAGTCGGGCAGGTTAACGCCCTTGTGGGCGCTTATCTCGCCCCCGGTCAAGACCTCGGCCCTTAGGCAGTCCTTTTCAACGGCCAAAATCTTAAGTTCCAAGCGCCCGTCGGCCAAAAGTATCCGGCTACCCTCGCTGACGTCTTCGAGCAAAAAAGGATAGTTGACGGTCAAGGTATCGTCGTCGCAATCATCGGCCCCGACAATTAGGCGGATCTCCTGGCCGTTATCCAAACGCCGTTCGCTGATGGCCCCCAGCCTAATCTTCGGGCCGGAAAGGTCTTGGAGAATGCCCACCTCCCGACCTTGCTCGGCGGCGAGTTTTCTGATTAAGGTGATGGCCGCCCGGTGGCTGGCGTGATCGCCGTGGGAAAAGTTCAACCTGGCCACGTTCAGACCGGATTTGATCATGCCCGTCAAAATTTCCTCCGAAGCGGACGAGGGGCCTATCGTGGCCACGATTTTTGTCTTCCTAAAACAAGTTGAATCCGTCATGCTGAGTCCTTTCTGGTGGCCGCCGGCCTGGGCCGGTTTCGGCTTTTACGCGACATGGCTGGTTTAATAGCGATAAATTTTTAAATAAAAAACGCGCCGCGTTGTTAATGATAGCCCAAAGCGCGAAAATTCTCCACCTTTCCGACTAAGTTGTCCTCTCCAAAGGCAAGATTTCACCCCGCCCCAGGCTTAAAAAACGCCCTATTATTGCGTCAATTATTATACCCTTGTCTTTAAATCCTTATAATCCCAATATTTACAAATCGTCAAACTTCGAACCCCGAGACCCAGAGAAGGGTTGAATTTTTCCCCAGCCAAGCTCGGACAAACGCCGGGCCAAAAAAATTACTCCCCGGAGCTAAATTTACCCAAATAATCATTGGCGAACCCAAAAACCCTTAAACCATGGGGAGATCAAACTAAGGTGGGGCGGGTTTTCGGGCCGCAAACCATAGGGAGATCAAACTAAGGCGGGGCGGGTTTTAGGGCCGCCCCAAAGGGCGATGGGAGGGGTGGGGGCGGCCAGGGTTTTTTTTGGCAAAAATCATGTATAATGGCCCGAACTCAAGAAGGGCAGGGCCACGTTGGCCTTCGTAACGGTTGATTCGGAGGCGAAAAGCGCCGTTTTTTTTGGCGCCTGGGGGGGCCTTGATTTGGAGCCTCGGGGCCGTAAGGGATTGGGCGCCGGGTCGGGAGAAACGGAAAAAATTTAACCATGCGCCAGGAACCGAGATTTTCCAAAACGGCCATCGTGGCCTGGGCCCGAGACGAGGGCTTGGACGCCTTAAGCTCCAAGGCCCTGGAGCTGGCCTTGGGCACGGTCATCGAGAAACTGAGATTGCCTAGGGGACTTTTGGCCTCCATGACCGGCATAAAGGCCCGGCGGCTCTACCCCTCGGATTGGGCGCCCAGCCAAGCCTCCATAAGGGCCGCGGAAAAGTTGTTTGCCAAGGGTTTTGATCGAAACCTGGTCGATACGGTCTACTCAACTTCCGTGGGGAGGGATTTTTTGGAACCCTCCATGGCCTCGGCCATCCAGGCGGCCTTGGGCCTGGGCCCGGAGGTTAAAAGCTTGGATCTGGGGAGCGCCTGTTTGGGTTTTATCGATGGCTTGGAGCTGGCCGCCCTAAAAATCGAAGCGGGGCTTAGCGATTACGCCTTGGTGGTGGCCGGCGAAAATAGCCGCCCTTTACTGGAAAATACCATCACCATGCTTATGGCCCCCGAGGTCAAGGTCCGGGATTTTTTCAATAACTTCGCGTCCCTTACCCTGGGAAGCGGCGGCGCCGCCATGGTCGTGGGCCCAGCCGATAACCACCCCCGGGCCCCTCGCTTAATAAGCCTAGTTAGCAAAACCGACCCCAAGGGCAATCACCTGTGCCGGGGCGATTTCACCTCCATGACCACGGATTCCACGCTCTTACTGGAAGCGGGCGTGGCCTTGGCCAAACGGACCTTTGACAAGGGCGCCCAGTTATTTAAGTGGTCACCCGAGGCCTTCGATCTTATCGTCTGCCATCAAGTCAGCGAGGTCAACACCAAACGCTTTGCCCAAGCCCTTGGCCTTAACCCGGCTTCGATAATAGAAACCTACCCAGAATACGGCAACATGGGCCCCGTGGCCATACCCTTCACCTTTGATTTGGCCCACGAAAGGGGCCTGATTAAATCCGGCCAACGATTGGGCCTGATGGGCATCGGATCGGGCCTATGCTGCTCAATGATGGAAGTCATGACACCATAGTATTTTTGGCGACCGAAAAAACATCAACTCATAAAAGTAAAAACATGACGATTTTCCCAGAACTTTTTTTCGTTTCCTTAAAGGCCCAGGCGGGAAATCTCCCGTCTTTTAGGTCGGCCAAAACCAAAAAAGGCCAAAAGGCCCGGGCGGGGGCCGACGGCGCGGCCGGCCCTGCCAGCGCCACTGGGGGCACCGGCGGGGCGGCTGGGAGCGTGGAGGGCTCCCAGAGGCCCTTACCCCAGGCGGTCAAACTCTCGACGGGCTTGGTTTTGAGCGTTATCGGGGGAGTGGGGCAGACTTTGGCCTGGCCCAAATTTGGCCTTTGGCCCCTGACTTTCGTTTGTTTGGTTTTTTTGTGGCGGGCGCTTTTTGGGCAAACGTTTAAAAGGGCCTTTCTAATGGGCTGGGTTTATGGGCTGGCCTTGGGGCTTAGCGGGTTTTATTGGCTGGCCGAGGTCATGGCCGGGTACGGGGGCCTGGGCGCCGTGGGGGGGTTTTTGGTCTTATTGATTCTGGCCGCTTTTTTGGCCCTGCACCAAGGCCTGTGGGCCGGCCTCATGGCCGCCTATTCGACCAGGATTCCGCCCTTGGATAGCCGGCTTTTGGGCGTCCCCATGCTGGGGGCCTTTTTGTGGGCCGGGTTTGATTACCTAAAAAACTTTTTGCTGACCGGCTTTAACTGGACCCCTTTGGCCGGCGGCCTTAGCGGGAGTTTGGAATTTATCGGGGCGGCCGATTTGATTGGCGTCTATGGGCTAAATTTTCCCGTGGCCTTAATCGGTTTGCTTTTGGCCCAGACGCTGACCCTTTGGGCCTGGCCAAAAATAGCTTGGTCCAGCGCCATTTCGGCCTTGCTTTTGGCCGGGATTCTATATGGCTACGGTTATTACCGCTTAAGCCATTTCGACCAAACGCTAAAATCCGCGCCCAGCTTGAATAAAACCGTGGCCATTTTGCAAGCCTCGGTGCCTCAGGATGAAAAATGGGACGTTAATTTTCGGGACAAAATACTGTCGCGCTTTACTTTGTTACTGGAAAACGCCGTTCAACAAAGCCCCTGGTTGGTCATTTGGCCGGAAACGGCCGTGCCTTTCATTTACGGCCTCGATCCCATTGAGACGGCCTGGATGGACGAAACGGTCAAAAACTTCCCCCGGCCCATGCTGGTGGGCTTGGCCTCGGGCGACTACGACCCAGACGGGACCCTTAAACTCCATAACCGATCCTGGTTGGTTTCCGAGGCCAAGGTTTTGGGAAGTTACGACAAATCGCACCTGGTGCCCTTTGGGGAATACGTCCCCCTGGCCGACATCCTGCCTTTTTTAAAGTGGCCATTTCTCCAAGGCGTTTTGGGGGCCGCCGGAACTTACAGCCCGGGACGACCCAGGCCCCCCTTGATCCTTGACGGCGTCCAAATAGGCCAGCTGATTTGCTTTGAGTCAATCTTTCCCTATTTGGCCCGGGCCCGGGCCAACGCCGGGGCCAAGCGTTTGGTGGTTACCACCAACGACGCTTGGTTTGGCCTCACCATGGCCCCGGATCAACACCTGGCCCAGTCGGTCATGAGGGCGGTCGAAACCCGGCTGCCTTTGGTTCGGGGGGCCAACAACGGGATTTCGGCCGTGATTAACCCCGCCGGCCGCCTCCTTAACCGTTCGGTCCAAAACGAGATAACCACCCTGGCCTGGCCGGTCCAGATTCCCCAAAACCCCGAAAAGACCCTTTTTACCCGGGGCGGCCATTTCCTGGCCCCCTTCATGGGCCTTCTCACGGCCATGTTTTGCCTTTTCAAATATTTTCGCCGCCGCCATGTCGCCGCCGGGCGCGACCTCTGGAGTAGGAAAACCAAACGAACCACTTACGAACTCTAGCCAAAAAAAAGCCGCGTTCTTGGGGGCCCGTCAAGGGAAAGGCCCTTAGGGCGCGCGGCCAATGGCCCCGCCGGCTGGCCAGGGAAGATTAAATTCACGTTTTTTGGCCATTAACCTTAGGCTAAAAAGGGTTATTTCGCGTGACTTAGTTAGATGAATATCCTTTTTTAAAGTACTGACAAACGCCCCCGGGCCCTTAAAGTAGCTTAACGGCTAAATTTGCCCGAGGGTTGAAAAAAATAACTTGAGACCATTGAATTTTATTGATAACATTAACTAGTGGCAGCATTCTAGGGCGGGGTTTTTTATTTTTTGGCAAGGCTTATTTTCAAGTCAAGTACCCTTGGATTTTGCCACTTTAGGTACTAAATTTTCCAATTTTTTCTAAAGACAGCCATGACTTATCCGGACCCAAGTTAACTTGGGCAATAAAAGGACCAATAATTTCACTTTATTTTTAGCCGGATATGTGTTAAATTGGTGTGAAGTTTACTCGTCTAGACTTTGAGTGAACAATTGTTTCTTTCACTTAAAAAGTAAGTATCCCTTGGCCCGGGCCCCTTAAGGCTTAGGACAGGGTTATATAGGCAACCGCTGGGGTTCATTGGGCAAATTGAATCCCTGGACTTAAAAATCCGATTCCGTCTAAAGGTTTTACGCTCGTGGACTGGAAAAATGAAAAATATGGGTAAGGCTAGACGAAGTTTGGCTTAGGGTAAACCAAATCGCTTTTTAGCTTAATTTTTTTATTTTTTTAGTTTTCGCGTTTAAAATTTGGTTTTGGATTTTTAATTCCAAAAATAAATTCAACAATTTATCTTTCAGACGTTTAAGTTCATGACAAACGTCTTTTAGCACCCTGGCTACGGGCCGGGTAAATTTGAGCAAGGAAACTACGATGAAAAACAAGTTCTTAATTTTGGCGATGTTGGCAGTCGCGGCCCTTTGTCTGCCTGGCCAGGCCAGGGCGCAAATGTATGGTGAAACGCTTCACATAAGCCTTATGGGCGGGTATATGTGGCCAAACGGGCAAATCGCCTTGGATAGCGGCGGCATATACGGCTTAGGTTTGGGCTACAACTTCAACAAGAACTGGGGCATTGAAGCTTTTGGCTATTTTTCCCCAAATCTTGGCGACGATGGAGTGTTGCCCCGTTGGGTGTTAAACGCCAATCCACCCAGTTACAATAACGACGTAACCATGGCCCGCATTAGCGCGCTATACCATTTTGACACGGGCACCAATTTCACCCCCTACGTCTCCTTGGGCGTGGGCGGCCAGTGGATTGCCCGCGATCGTCCCGGCTACAATAACTACGCTTCTTTCGCCGTTACCGGCGCCATTGGTTTCAAGATCTTCTTTAACGAAGTCGTCGCCCTCAGGCTTGAATTTAGCGACACCTACGGCTTCGCTAAGACCCAGCGCGCCAATTTCAACGCCCCGGCCGTCACCGCCGGTTTGACCTTCCAGGTTGGCGCCAACCCCATATGCCGTGACGAAGACGGTGACGGCGTTTGCGATCCCTACGATAAGTGCCCCGGAACCCCCGCGGGTTACAAGGTTGACGCCGATGGCTGCCCCATCACGGTCACCATCCGCATGGATATCAAGTTCGACTTCGACAAGGCCGTCGTCAAGAAGGCTTATCTCCCCGAGGTTAAGAAAGTCGCCGACTTCCTAAACGCCCACCCCGGCTCCACCGCCGTGGTTGAAGGCCACACCGATAGCGTCGGCACCGACGAATACAACCAGAGGCTTTCCGATCGCCGGGCCTCGGCCGTTCGTAACGTCCTGGTTTCCACCTTTGGCGTTAGCGCCAGCAAGGTCACCTCGGTTGGCTATGGCGAGTCCAGGCCCGTCGCCACTAACGATACCGCCGCCGGCCGGGCTGAAAACCGCCGCGTCGTTGGCGTCTTCACCGGTAGCGACGTTAAGTAATCCAAATACGTTTTCCTTAGGGCCCAGCCAAATGGCCCACGGGTAAAGCTCACCAAATCCAGGGGTTCGCTAGGACCCCTGGATTTTTTTTGGCTGGCGACCTGCCCAAATCAAATTGCCTAAATAATTGGCCGCGTTTACTTTGATCCCAAGGGCCCTCTCGTGATAACATACCTTTCGTTAGTAAGTTTAAAAAACCGCCTTGAACTTAATGGCCCACGCTTAAAACCGTTTAAAATCAATTAATTAAAAACTCTTTTTTTGGAAAGACTTTTACCCCTTCCCACGGCCCCTGGGCGGTGGGGGATGGCCTATTTCGTTTAAATTGAGAGGTGTCATGGCGCCCGTTTGGGATATTAACCCCATCTTGTTTACCGTTCCCGGGACCGAGTTATCCGTTCGCTACTACGGGCTTATCTTCGCCTTGGTCTTTTTGGGGGGCTTTTTCCTTTTTTACCGCCAAACCCTAAAGGCCGGCGGCACGGCCAACGAGGCCTACGACATAATCTTGCCGGGCTTTTTTGGCCTTTTGTTGGGCGCCCGGTTGGGTCACGTATTTTTTTACAACTTCGACAGGTTTTTAAAGGAACCCTCCTGGGTTTTTAAGGTCTGGGAAGGGGGTTTGGCCAGTCACGGCGCGGCCATCGGCTTGGCCTTGGCCCTTATTTATTACGCCAAAAAGCATAAGCTCCCCATACTCTCCGTAACCGACCGCTTCGCTTTCTCGGCCGCCCTGGGGGCCGGCATGGTGAGGTTGGGAAATTTTTTCAATTCCGAGATCGTCGGCAAAATCACCGACGGACCCTTTGGGGTTAAGTTTCCCCTATACGATCAATTGCCGCCCTCCATATGCCCGGCCCGTTACCCCAGCCAGCTGGTCGAGTTCTTTATGGGCTTTTTTATTTTGGGCGTGTTGTTTCTAACCGATCGCGGCTTTGGCCATAAAAAACGTCCCCGCGGGGTCCTTTCGGCCATATTTTTGATCCTGTATTTTCTGGGCCGCTTTCTGGTGGAATTCATCAAGGAACGCCAAGGGGCCAACGACGCGATGTATTTTAGCCGCGGCCAGCTCCTCTCCTTACCCATAGTGGCCTTTGGGCTGATCGTCCTTTGCGATTGCCTCAGGCGCCCGGTTTACGACATTTTTGGCAAGCCCTGGGGCAAAAAAGGCCAACGGTCCAAGGAAGCCGGCCAAGGGACCGGCCACGGGGCCGCCCAAGGGGCCGCCCAGGTCAACAAAAAGCAAGCCCTGGACGCTTACGAGTTGGAACGACAAAAAACCTTGGGGGCCAAAAAATCCGGCTCTAAAAAGGGCCACAAGGGCGCCAAAGGCGCCAAGGGCCGGGGCAAAAGGTAGGCGCGACTTTGTTGGCCCCAAAAGTAGCCCGTCTGGAGAACGGCCAAAACCATTCCCCTAAAAAAGCTAAGTTTTATGCCCACCCGACCCCTCCGGCCTCACCGCCGGCCCCGCCTTGGCCAGCCCTGGCCGACCAGGCCGGGGCCAACCCAAACGATTGGGAAATAGTACTAAAAAACAAACCATTCATGGCATAATATGACCATAATAGAGGTTTGACAAGGGCACGATACTGGGCTAAAATTACTAAGGGTTACCAATTACCCATAAAACCAAAGCAAAATCAACCCCGTTAAGCGCCAATTAATTTTTCCCTTTTTTTACTTAAATTAGTAAAAATTCTCAAACTCCATTTGGGGCGACAACTTGAAAACTCAATTCCCAGACGGGTTATCCTAAATGCCGCCCGCCCCCCACGCAAAATCGCTCCCCCGCGGCCCCTCCCCGGGGTTTGGGCCTTTCCCGTCGCTTTTATCTCCCATTCTCCCGTTCGCCCTGGCGTTTTTGGCCGTGGCCTTTTTCGCCTTGATTGACCCGGCTAAGGCCTGGGCCCAGGCCCCTTCCGGCCAAACGCAATCGGCCAAGCCCCCCCAGGCTAAGCCCAACGAGGCCAGTCCCGGCCCGGGCAAGCAGGATACGGGCAAGCCCAAAGTCACTTGGAACGAGAGCGTAAAACCCAAGGCGATTTTCGACCAAGCGGCCAAGGAACACAATTTCCAGCTGGAAATTGGGCCGGCCATTGAGGCGCCTAAGCCAAAGGAGGAGTTTGTTTTTCCCAAGGAAATACTGATTATCATTGGCTCGGCCATATTCGCCGTGGCCCTGTTTTTGGTTTTGAGGTCTTTTCTTTTGGCCAAAAAAGCCGCCAAGAAAAAAGTTCCTGAAAAAGAAGATAAAAAAGAAGACGAGGTCGATACCCAGGGCCTTAAGGACACGCGCCGCCGGGCGGACGTTTTGGCCAGCCAGGGCTTATTCATCGAAGCCATGCATACCATTTTACTGGACACCATCGAGGATCTAAAAAACCAAAAAAACTTGATCTTCCCGACCTCCTTTACCAGCCGGGAAATCGTCAACAACCTAAGGCTTGGCCTTGGGGCCACCCAGAGCTTGGGCGAAATCGTCAATACCGTCGAGCCCACCTGGTTTGGGGAAGACAAGCCCGGCTTGGAGCAATACCAAAGCCTACGCCAAAAGTACGACAATTTCATAAACCTCCTGTCCCCCGGGCTCGCCGGCCAAGGGAGCCTTTGAGCCAATGAGCTTTAGGCTTGGTCTTAATGGAATTTTCAATCGAGCTTAATTTAAAAAGCCGGGCCTGATTGCCCTGGCCTGTTTCGGAGTCGTTTTGAACGGAAATATAAAAAAACAGAACGTGGTCGTGACCGTCAGCGTGGTGGCCTTGGTTTTGTTCGTTTTGTTTCTGTTACTTTTCCTGGTTCCCCGCCTTAAGTCCAAGAAAGGCGCTTACGGCGACCAAGTGGACGAGAGCGTTGATTCCATTTCCTCGGTTGGTTTTGCCGGGCTATATGAGCTTTTGACGAAAGCCGGGGGCCCGGAGGTTAAACGTTACCCCTTCTCCGATATCGCCCAGGCCCAGGACGGTCTTATCCTGGTTTCCGGCCCCGAGGTCATGGCCCTGGGCGCCTTCGCGACCAAGGCTTCCCCGGGCTCGGGACAAACGGGTGAATCGGAAGAATCGAGACAATCGGAAGGCTCGGGACAAACGCTAGAACCGCGAGAACCCACGGCCTTGGGCGAACAAAAAGGGGCGAACCAAGGCGCGAATCAGGGGACAACCCCTGGAACGGCCGCCCCCGAGGCGACCCCCGAGGCGACGTCAGGGGCGACCCCTGAGGCGGCCTCCGGCCCGGCAGAGCCGGCCCAAAAAAAATACGCGGCTTTGGTTTTCTCATCCAAGTGGAACTATGTTGAGCATCCCAGCCAAACGGGCTGGACGGCCGAGCAAACCTTAAAGTCAAACCGGGTATTGTCCGTCGAAGCCGAGTACGTATTTTCCAACCATAATCAGAAAGGCGAAGAAAGCCAAAAAGAAGTTAAAGAGGATGTGTATAAGGCCGAATTCATTAGGCTTAATTGGCCCTCTGAGGATAAATTTTACTCAATTTGGGATCTGCCGTCACCGACTGGGCAAAACCAGATTCAGCTTTTGAGATTTAACGATAAATTTGAGTTCGATACCGTGGTGGGCACGGCCAAGGGGGCTTTGGTCGTAAGGTACGAAAACGACGATCTGATCTTATATTTCGTGGCCGATCCGGACGTGGCCAACAACATGGGCTTGGGACGGGGAAACAACGCCGATTTCATGATGGGCCTGATTAAAAACATATACGAAAAAGAAGGGCTGACCGGGGATTTGGCCTTTTTTAATTTGCAAATGAGCGATCTCATGGTCGGGCAGGAATTTAACTCGTTTTTTGGGCCCCTTCTTAAATACCCGTTATACATCATAACGATACTAACCCTTTTGACGGCCCTATTATTTTTCGCCGCGCTGGGTAAGCGCTTTGGGGGAATTGGGCACTTGGCCGAGGAAGTGGGCTTTGGCAAGTCAAAGCTCATCGACAATAGCGCCAAACTCATGGCCAGGCCCAATTTGCTGCCCTACGCCTTGGCCGCCTACCAAAAAATGACCGTCCAGTGGGCCGAAAAGACCTTTCACGTCCCCAAGCAATCAAACCTTGACTCGTATCGCTGGATTGACAAGGTCGCCTCGGCCAAGGGCCTTAAAACAAGTTTAACCTCCATCGTGGCCATGGGACAAAGGGCCCGGAAACAAAAATCCCATGAGGCCATGATCGATTGCGCCTTGAAGCTATATAAATTCCGGAAGGAGTTGGAAAGTGGATCTAGCCACCTTGGCCCTAGTGGCCAATGATCTTAGAAACGAGATAGGCAAAGTTTTGGTTGGCCAAGCCAGGGCCGTGGATCTAATCATGGCCAGTCTTCTTTGTGGCGGGCACGTTTTGTTGGAAGGGGTGCCCGGAACCGGCAAGACCCTTTTGGTCCAGACCTTGGCCGGGGGCATGACCTTGGACTTTGGCCGTATCCAGTTCACCCCGGACATGATGCCCGGGGACATTTTGGGGACCAATCTTTTTAATTTCCAGACCAACGAGTTTACCCTGACCCCCGGCCCGATCTTTACCCAAATCTTATTGGCCGACGAGATTAACCGGACCCCGCCCAAAACCCAGGCCGCCTTACTCCAGGCCATGAACGAAAGAAAGGTCACGATCGATCGGCAAACCATTAACCTGGGTTCGGAATTCATGGTCGTGGCCACCCAAAACCCCTTGGAACAACAAGGGACCTACCCCTTGCCCGAGGCCCAGCTGGATCGTTTCCTTTTTAAGCTCATAATCGATTACCCCCAAAGGGAGGAAGAAATAGAGGTCGTCAGGCGCCATGGGCGAGGGACGATCATGCCGGAATTAAGCCAATGCGGCCTAAGGCCGGTCATAAACGCCCAGGGGCTAAAGGAAGCCAGGGAAACGGTGTCCTCGGTCATGGTCTCAAACGAAATCCTAACCTACATCGTCGATCTCATACGGGCCACCAGGTCCAACCCCATCATCGAAACCGGGGCCTCGCCCCGGGCGGCCACCATGTTAGCTTCGGTCGCGAGGGCTTGGGCGGCCTTGTGGGGCCGTAACTACGTTATTCCCGACGACGTTAAGTTTTTGATTAAACCGCTTTTAAGGCATCGCCTGATCATGACGCCCGGCGCCGACATGGACGGGGTCACCCCCGACCAAGCCGTGGACGCCATTTTGGTCCAGACCCCGGCCCCGAGATGAAACGCCCCACCTCCAGACTGGCTTGGTTATTCGCCATCTCGATACCCTATTCGGCCTTACTATTGGCGGGCTTTGAAAGCCCGGCCTTCTGGGCCCTTCTCTACCCGGCCCTGTGCTTGTTTTTGCTGGCCTTGGATATCGCGCTTGGTTCCACGCTGGTCATAGCCGTAACCTACGATTGCCCCAATAGCGTACCCATAGGCGACGCGGCCAAAATTTTACTCCATATCAAGGCCACAAAAAAACCCATAAACTATAAGGCTTTTATCGAGGCCTCCCTGGAATTAGTCGGGGAGTTAAGCGATTCCGACTCCCCGCTTGTTTCGGCCCCCATGGCCGAAAAGGCCCTGGAATTAACCCTAACGGTCACCCCAAAACGCCGAGGCCGGTTAATATACAAAACATTGTGGCTTCGCTGGGCCGGGCCCATGGGCCTTTGCCATTTGGGTAAAAACATAAGCCTGGCAGGCCTCCACACCGATTCCGTCCAATCGGTCAAAGGCCTCCATGACCAAGCCCTGTCTTTCTTTTTAAGGGAAACGGAACCCGGCTTAAAAAGGCAACCCTTCCGCGGCGAGGGTTCGGAATTCGATTCCCTGATGGAATACCAACCGGGCATGGATAACCGTTTCATTGACTGGAAACGATCGGCTAGGCACCATAAGCTTTTGGCCAAGGATTTTAGGCAAGAAAGAAACCACCAGATCATCCTGGCCTTCGATACCGGGAGACTCATGCGCGATCCCGTTTACGGCCTCCCTAAGCTCGATCATTACATCCGCTCGGCCCTCCTCATGGCTTGGGTGGGCTTATTAAGCGGCGACATGGTCGGGGCCGCCGATTTCAACTTAACCTTCAACGCTTTTTTAAAACCCGGCCGGGGGGCGCCGTTTTTTTCCCGCCTGCAGAACTTTACCTCGGGACTTAACTACTCCCAAGTCGAGACCAATTTCGCCGCTTCCCTGGCCGAGTTACGAACCAAGGTGCCCCATCGTTCGCTCATAATCTTTTTTACCGAGTTCATCGACTTTATTAGCGCGGAGTTTATGGTCGATGCCTTAGGCCTTTTGGCCAAAAAACACTCGGTCATTTTCGTTTGCACCCCGGACCCCCTCCTAGGGAACCTAAGGGACAAGGAACCCTCAAGCCTGCTCGATCTTTCAAGTTCGGTCATAGCCGATTCTTTCATTCGCGATCGGGCCATCGTCCTGGAAAGGGTCACCAGGCTTGGCGTCCAAGCCATCGACGCCCCGCCCAAAGCCCTTTCCTCGGCCATCCTAAACAGATACCTGGCCATCAAGCAAAGGGGCCTACTCTAGACCCCTCTCCCCCGAAGTAGCGGGGGAATGGGCCTTTTCCGGTTAACCAATGAGCCAAGACCAAAACTTCCCCCCGCGACCCGGGGGGCCAATACCCAGCCTGACCAAGGATCAAGACCCCGGCCAATATCAACGTCATGACCAGGGCCATGACCAGGGCTTTAACCAGGGCTACCCCCAAGCCCCATGGCCAGGCCCACGGGAGCAATGGCCACCGTCGCCCCAGGGGCAGGCTCCGCCCCAGGCTTGGGGTCAAGGCTCCTGGCCCCCGGGCTCGGAGATAATTGGCCAGGAGGAATTCCATCCCGAATCGGAGATTCGAAGCGCCCGGTTTAGGCGGGGACGCGAGGAGAGCTGGCGAAGGCTCGAGACGCTGGTCACGAAGTTGGAAAAAAAGGGGCTCGATTCGTTAACCGGCAAGGAAGCCATCGATTTGCCGATGTTGTATCAGGCCGAGGTATCGTCCTTGGCCGTGGCCAGAAGCACGATTTTGGATCGAAGTTTGGTCGATTACTTGGAGGCCTTGTCGTTAAGGGCTTATTTGATGGTCTATGGCCCCAGGACCTCGCTTTTGGAATTGGCCCTCAAGTTTTTTAAGACGGGACTACCCAGGGCCTTTTGGACCTTGAAATTCCATATCCTTATCGCCTTTTTTATTTTGTTTTCCTCGACCCTGGCCGGTTACGTCGCGGTCGTAATCGATCACGACAATTACGAACTTTTTATCTCGAAAAATGTTTACGACGACCGTGACTTTTCCGCTTCCAGTGAAAAGTTGGCCAAATATCTCCACGGAAATTGGGAAGGTTTGCAACAGGCCTTGGTCCACTTCGCCAACTTTCTTTTTCGCCACAATACCCAAATAGCCATCTTCTGTTTTAGCCTGGGCGTTTTTCTGGGCGTCCCCACGGTTTTGCTTTTAATATATAACGGCTTAACCTTGGGGGCCATGATTGGCCTCCATTTCGAAAAGGGCTTGGGCCTTGATTTTCTGGGCTGGGTCTCCATCCACGGGGTAACCGAGCTCTCGGCCATTGTCCTAGCCGGTGGGGCCGGGCTAAGCTTGGCCGAAAAAATTCTCGTCCCCGGTCCCGGGGGCCGCCTGGAAAACCTCGGTAAACGCGGTCAAGACGCGGCCACGCTCATGATCGGCGTGGTTTTTATGCTTTTGTGCGCCGGGATCCTGGAGGGCTGTTTTAGGCAGTTAATCGACAACACCGCGAGTAGGCTCATCGTGGCCTCGCTGACGGCCATTTTTTGGGGCGTCTTTTTTTTACGGGGCCGCTTGATCGCCCCCGATTAACCGCCGCCAATCGACTGTCCCCAATGGGCCTTCAACCAAAAATTGAATTGAAGCCCAATCGAAACTCGCCGTTTTGGCGGCCGCTAAGGGGTCTAAAAGCCCCTCCTTGAACTTATCCCAGGTCCAATTACCCCCAGGGGGCCGCCAGGGGACAAATATGAACCTTTTCTTTTTGATGGAGGCCTAGCCCCGCCGCTATCGAATGGACCCTTTGAACCTAGCCTAGCTCGCCGGGTCATGATACTTGCTTGGAGCCTCGGGCCTTTCGCGCTTTGGATTGCGCCTTAGAAACTGGGCCTTTCGCGCTTTGGATTGCG
>JAITLH010000031.1 GCA_031277995.1 Deltaproteobacteria bacterium | reverse complement strand
AAAACGAAATCCTGACCGGCGATGGCGACTGGCCCGGGAATTTCAGGCCCTAGTAAGGGTCCATATTTGGCGAAACTCAAACGGAGGATTTACGCATGAAGAGAGTTTTCTTATTGGCTGCCTTAGCTCTTTGCTTGGGCCTGGTCGTCGTTGGTTGCCGCTCCAAAACCGTAACCAGTGAAGTAACGACCGATTCCGCTAGACTTGCCTTTCTGAACAATAACGTTCTCTTTGATTTTGACCGCTACAACATCCGCCCGGATCAGATCCCGGTCATTAACTCAAAGGTGGCCTATCTGCAGGATAACCCCTCCCTGAGCTCGGTTATTCAAGGCCATTGCGACGAGAGAGGCACCGAGGCTTACAACGAGGCTCTGGGCGATCGCCGCGCCAGATCCGCTTATAACTATCTCGTTGACCATGGGATTAGCCCGGCCAGGTTGTCAACCGTTTCGTACGGCAAGGACTTCCCGCTGGATCCCGGTCACAATGAGGCCGCCTGGTCGCAGAATCGCCGCGCTCAGTTCGTTCTCCAATAGTCAATAACCCTCCGGTTCCGCCCGGATGAGAGACTTTCGTCCTTTCGGACAAAAGCTTCCAATCCCCGGGGCCCTTTAAACGTAAAACCGAAGACTCGCCTTTAGTGAGCCTTCGGTTTTTTTTTAACCCAATCGGTTTCTGGCCTTAGCCTTGGCCAAGGCCAAGGCCTGGGCCTGGGCCGAAAATTGCCAAACCGGGCCGGGTTTAGAAGCGAAGATGACCCTTAACTTTTTGTCCTTTGAAGCCGATTAGGTTATTATGGGGAACTGGGCGGTAATTTAAGGGCGCTCAAAACCTGAAATCTGACCCGAATGTTACGTTTTTGCCTTGGCTCTCGCCCATAGGCGTAAACGATAATCTCAAATTTTATTCCAGGCCTCGGGCCTAAGCCAATTAGCTTTGGGGATATCCCCTTAATGAGGAAAATAATCTTGGCCGCGGGCCGTGAGATTATTGATTTTTCGTTAATTTGTATATATAATTCTGATAATTTAGCCTACAAATCAATTAGGCTGGGTTAAATAAACGTTTTGAACTCTTTGCCACGATGTTTTTTATTTTAGCCCCGGCCGCCTGGGGGTTTTACCAAGCGCCTTACGATAAGCCAACTTGGAAGGGTCGGTAGATCATCTCGACCATTGGCTTTGGGCCGGGCAAGCCCTGGGCCATAGGTCCCCAGGGCCCGGTAACGGTTTTTTTAAGAGATGGGGGCCTTCTAGGCCCGGGGGGTGGGCTTGAGGGGCCGTAACGATGGCCGCTTCATTGTGCTTTTTTGATAAATGCTTTAGAATTATCCCAGAAAAAGAAAGGCTCTCTTATTTTTCCGCGTGGGTCAAACATGGAAGTCAAAACCCAAATACCAAATCCCAGGATCCTCATCGTCGACGACGATGAGCTTATCCATAAGCTTTTGGGGGCCATCCTGCAAAAGGCCGGCTTTGAATGCCTTGACGCCTTAAGCGGCGCCGAGGGTCTGCAAAAGGCCCAAAACGAAAGGCCAGAGCTGGTTATTTTGGACATCATGATGCCGGAAATGGACGGTTTTGAGGTCATGCGCGCCTTGAAATCAAACCCGGTCACTTCCTCGATTCCGGTCATCTTCTTGTCGGGCAAATTCCACAACCGGGAAAAGGCCATGGCCAGGGAACTGGGCGCGGCCGATTTCATGGAAAAGCCCTTTGAGCGTTCCGAACTCCTGGCCCGGGTCAAGACCTATCTGACCTTGCGCCAACAGGAAAACAACATTAGCTTTTATAACGAGAGCTTGGTTAACCTAGACAGGGAAGCCCTGGGCATCCTTAGCCGCCACGGGACCAGGGAATTGCCTAACCTCCCGGTGGAACTGGCCAACAATCTCGAAGAATCCTTTAAAAAGGCCAAAGACGCCGCCACCGTAATCGAAAACCAATGGGTGGTTTTTTCGGCCTTCGTTAAGCCCTTTTTAGCCGGCCAAGGAGACAGCTACTACCGGGAATCCTTGACCCTTATCCCCAACACCATGAACGAGCTTAAACTAGAGCTTGACAAGATTGGCTCGGCGGCCAGGGAGCTGCAAGCCCTGTGTAATCCCCATTCCGAGGACGAAACCCCGGGGGAGCCCAAATAGCGCCCATTCGCTGGGCCTGGGTTTTTCGCGAGTCTCCAAGGAGACAAGCGAAAAACGGTTCGTTCGCTTGGCGAAATTTTTTAATCGACGGTTTTTTTGGCCAAGTTGTTTTTGAATTACTCGTAAACTTAATAACTCGTAACTTATTAATCATGATTTATTTTAATCGTTCAACGATAGCTAAGCGTTAAGGGACAGCCTATGAGCGAGATGGAACTAGATGAAGGATTGCTTCAAGATTTCATAACGGAGTCCAAGGATCTCATGGAGGAATACACCTCCAGTTTATCCGCCTTCGAAGCGGATCCCACCAATCTGGACACCATCAATCCCGTTTTCCGGGCCGCCCACACCCTAAAGGGTTCGAGCGCGTTTTTTGGTTTAAACCACATAAAAAACTTTGCCCACAAGTTGGAAAACCTCCTCGATGACATCCGTCACGCCACCAGAAAAGCCGATCCCAAGGCCATAGAATATCTCTACTTGGCCGGAAACCATTTAAAGGCCATGTTTGACAGGCTTTCGGCCGGAGACACCTCGGTTAACCTAACCCCGGACGAAGAAGCCTTTCAAGACGAGCTGGTCAAATGGATGGAAGAGACCGGCTCCGGCGGCGGCGCTGGCGGCGGAGGCCAGGGGGCCAACTTTGAATCGGCCTGCGTTAGCATAAAAAGCTTACTGGCCGACGCCATGGAGAGCGGGAAAGATACCGACCAGCTAATCCAAGACATAACCGATGTCATAAATACCCTGCCCATTAAGCTTGAGGGCCAAAGCGGCGGGGGCTCGGAGACCCTCCCTAGGCCCAAGTCCGTTCACTACAAGGGTATCGACTTTACCGAGTGCCTGCTTGGCGCTTACGACGTAATAAGCGCTCCCACCTTTGATCCCAAAGCCTTTGACGGTTATCTAAAACAAGCCGGAAACCTCATCGAAGAAAACTCCCTGGACGATTTGGTCCCGCACTATCAGGTGGCCCAGGAGGACTTTACGGCCGTCTATGAAAGCGGCCTGGATTTTGACCCCATCTTGGTTGGGCTAATCAAAAACAAGCTTGAGGATCTCTTAAAGGGCATGGATCTGACCCTCCACGAGGAAGAGCCGGCCCCAGGCGCCGAGGAGGAAGCGGCCCTGCCCGAGGCCGAAGGCGACGAGGAACATAAGGGCGCCGACGCCAAGGCCGACGAATCTTCCAAGGCCAAACAAGAACGAAAGACCATGCGCATCTCCGAAGAAAAAGTCGATGGTTTCATGAGTTACGTTGGCGAACTCATCGTCACGGCCGAGACTTTTAACTACCTCCAAAAAACCATCGAGCAGGAAAAAGTCAACCCCAATACCATCCGGGCCTTTAAAAACGCCAACCAAGCCTTTAGGGAGCTTTCCGATGAGCTCCAAGAAAGCCTAATGGAGATCCGCCGGGTCCCCATTAAAGGCATCCTCCAAAAAGTCAACATGATGGCCCGGGAGCTTAGCCACCAGCTGGGCAAACAAGTAAAGGTCCAGCTTGACGGCCAAGACGTTCAACTTGACAAAAGCATCGCCGAGAGCTTGGAAGCCCCCTTGGTCCACGTGGTCAGAAACTCCATGGATCACGGCTTTGAATCCCCAGACGATCGCCTGGCCGCCGGAAAACCCCCGGAGGGTTTACTAAGGGTCTCGGCCTCGGCCGACAAAGAGTTTTTTTACATGGTCGTCGAGGATGACGGCAAGGGCATTGACCCTGACGTCATGAGGACCGTGGCCGTGACCAAAGGCATGATGTCCGAAACCCAGGCCAGTTCCCTAACCGACAAAGAGGCCATTGGCCTTATCTTTGGGGCGGGCTTTTCCACGGCCAAGGAAATTACCGACGTCTCGGGCCGGGGCGTGGGCATGGATGTGGTTCGCACCAACATAAATTCCCTAAACGGTTCCATTAACGTTGACTCCAAGGTTGGCCACGGGACGACCATAACCCTAAAGATCCCATTGTCGGTTACCCTCCAAGTCATAAAGGCCCTTCACGTCAGGGTGGGCAAGGCCAACTTTATCATCTCCCTGGAAGAGATCTTGGAATCCCTAAGGCCAACCCCGGAAGAGCTTTCCACGGTCGAGGGCCGGGGTCTTATCTTAAATCGCCGGGGTCAGATTACCCCCTTAATCAAGCTCTATGAGCTCTTCGATCTGGAACCCGAACACCCCGATCCCTCGGACGGCTTACTCGTCATGGTCGAAACCACGGCCGGCCGTTACGCCCTGCTCGTTGACGAGGTCATGGGCCAACAGCAAGTCGTGGTCAAAGAACTGGGCGAGCAGTTTAAGCGCCTTAACTTTTTGGCCGGCAGCGCCCTTTTGGGCGATGGCGGTTTGGGCCTAGTCCTGGCCGCCGATGGCATCGTCAGGCTAGCCTTTGGCCTTGACGGCTAAGGTTTTGGACCAAAACCCTTAGCCAATTGGCTTGGCTAGTCGCCTAGGCCAGTCCGTTTGGCCCATCGACAAAAAGGGCGCCGCTTTTTTTAGGCCAAGTCCTCTCGGGCATCGCCAGGGGACTTGGCTTTTTAGGCCCCGAGGCCAATTTGGGCCCAATATTGGGCCAAACCAGTCTGGGTTTCAATCGATCCTTAATCGAAACAAAAAATTAGACCAGAAATCTTAAGCGGCCAAGTCAACCGCCCCTTTCCCCCTAAGGGAGGTATAAGTTTTACGAAAACCCCAAAGTAAATTAACATTGAGAATGGAATCAGGTATTACCTTAAGGGCCACCCCTTAAGGAACCCCGTGCCCTTTTGGGCAGGGGAGGATGTCAAGTAAGGACGGTGCTTAATGTCTTCGGAAATAAATCGAGTTTTTATACTTCCCGGTGAGTATTTCATCTCCAAACAACCCCACATCATTTCGACCCTTTTGGGTTCTTGCGTGGCCGTTTGCCTCTACCATCCCGGCCAAAAGTTTGGCGGCATGAACCATTACATGCTCCCCACCAGCGCCACCAAAGAAAAGTCCGGTAAATATGGCGACTACGCCATCGGGGTTTTGCTGCAATTCATGGAACGGACCCTGGGTAATCTCGCCGGGCTGGAAGCCATCATCAGCGGCGGGGCCAACGTGGTCAGTAACATATCCACCGGGGCGCAGATAGGCCCCAGAAATATCGAGATCGCCCGCCAAACCCTCCAAAAGCACCATATCAAAATCATCGCCGAAAACGTGGGCGGTAACGTCGGCCTAAAGCTTCACTACCAGAACTGGGACAATAAACTCACCATCGAAAAGATGGACCGCAAGATCATGAGCGGCTCGACCATCACCAAGGAAGAAACCCACCGCTTTGCCGCCCCCGCGCCCCCCGCGGGTGCCTTTAAAGCCCCCGGTACCGCCGCCAAACCCTTCGCGACACCCTTAAGCGCCCCAGCGGCCCCTACTTTTTCCGCCACCAAGAGCGCCCAGCCCTTCTCCGGCTCCAAGATCAAGGTCCTGGTGGTTGACGATTCGGCCATCGTTCGAAACCTTTTAACCAAGGCCATGGCCGACGAGCACGATATCCAAGTGGTCGGGGCGGCCAAGGACGCTTACGAAGCCAGGGAAATGCTCCTGGAGCTGGGCCCGGACGTCATCACCCTCGATATCGTCATGCCCAAAATGGACGGGGTGACCTTCCTTAAAAAACTCATGGTCTACTACCCCATCCCGGTAATCATATGTTCGACCATCGCCAAGGCCGGCAGCGCCGCCGAGCTTAGAAGCGACAAGATCGGGGCCGTTGACGTCATCGACAAGGACAGCCTAAACCTTTACCACGGCATGGAAACGGTTAAAAAGATCCTCATACCCAAGATCCGCGAGGCCGCCCGCACCCGGGTCACCCGCAAGTCCAAAGAAGAAGTGGCCGGCATCTAACCGTTTCTTTGCAACCAACAAACCTAAGGGGCCATGAAAACTAACCCAAAGGGCTAGTTTTCATGGCTATCTTACAAGTTTGGCCCTATACAAACCTCGGTTTTCGCGATGAAAAATTCCAACCCGCCAGCCGCGCCAAAACTTTTTTCCCGCTTAGGCTTACTTTTGGTCTTAACCCTGGCCCTGGTTTTAGCCCTAG
>JAITLH010000022.1 GCA_031277995.1 Deltaproteobacteria bacterium | reverse complement strand
TTCGGTCCAAAAAATCATACAAAATTAGAATTTAAAGTCTATCGTAACAAAATTAGTCTATTATAACACATTTTTTTGGCCTAAAAAAAGACTTGGTTTGGGCCCAACTTTGGTTGGGCTTTAAGGCCCCGTTGGCCGAAGGCGCCCTTGGCCCGAAAACGGCCGTAAAGGGGCCTGGGAGCGCTTCTAAGCCCTTACACCGATAAAAAGGAGCCATCCGGTTTTCAAAGGGCCCCTGGGGCCAATTTTGGGCGTTTACGGGGCCATTTTCGAAGGGGGGTGAACCCCGAAATCTTGGCCCCGGGATTTTTGGGGCCCCGGATTTTTGGGGCCAAGGGGGTTTTGCCCGGGGTTTTTTTTGGCCTTAGGCCTTGGGCCTCAACCAGAGGTCCAGGAGCTTGTCGGGACTGGCCGGAAGAAAATCCTCGGGCGTCCTGGGGCCGACGGAGAAAAAACAAAGGGGCGGGCCGTTTCCGGCCAAAAACCCCACGACGTTGCCTAGGGTTTCGGTCTCGTCGAGCTTGGTCAAAACCAGGCCCAAAAGGGTCGGCCCGGCCATGTTTTTGTGAAGGCTCTCCAGATCCTCGCTTTTGAGCCCGGCCGGGAGCACCAAAAGGCGCTTGGCCCCGGCTTCCATGAGGGCGGCGCCCAGATCGTCGGCCGCCCCCTTGGCGGTAAAATCCCTGGTGTTGGTATCGACTAAGACCAAATCCGAGTCCTCAAAGATCTCGTTGGCCTCGGAAAACTCCTTCCTGTTCTGGCAGGCCTTAAGGCCCAGGCCCATGATCCGGGCGTAACGTTCCAATTGCTCAACGGCGCCAAGTTTTAGGGTGTCCAGGGTTATGGCCGAGACCTTGCGGCCTTTTTTTTGGTACCAGGCGGCCAGTCTCACCAAGGAAGTCGTCTTACCCGAACCGCTGGGCCCGGTTAGGGCGATTAGGCGAGGCAGCGGGGCGTCCGGGGAAAGGCAGCGCAAACGGGGCTTTATGGTTTTTCTCAAATACTCATATAAGTCGCCGCCCCAGGCGTCTTTGCTTTCGGCCGATTTTTCGGCGAACTCCCGGGCCCATTTTGGCGACAAGCCCGTGGCCAAAAGGAAACGGTATAGGCCAACCACGTCCGGGCGATCCCGCCATTTTTCGGTCAGGCTTTGGCGATGGGCCAAGTCCCAAAATAGGTTTTTAAGCTCGCCCAATTCCTCGGAGACGTATTCCCTAAGGGAGACGATCTGCCGCTCCAGGGACAGATCCGAGGCCAGGTCGCCCAAAACCACCGGGGCGGTTTGCACCTTGCGGTAGGCCGCGGCGCCCAAGGCGGGCGCGACCTGGCCCGGGGCGACTTGGCTTGGGCTGGCTTGGCCAGTACTGGCTTGGCTAGGGGCCTTTTTCGCCGGCGGGACTTTGGCGGCCGGGGGTTCCCCGGGCCCTGTCTCGGGCCCGGCCTCGGGCACGGGCCGCAGGGGGCGGCTACGGGGCTTGGCCTTGGGCGAGATTTTTTCGCTTAGGGCGCTAAGTCGCGGGTGTTCGCGCTCGTTTTCCCGCTCCAGGGCTTGGTCAAAGGCGTTGTCGGAAGCGCTGTCGGCTTGGGCCTTTTCGTTTTGGGGGCCGGGGTCGGAATCGGGGGCGGAATCGAGCCCGTTGGCGGGATCGGTAACGGGCTCGAGGTCTTCGTCCCGGACCCCGGCGGTGACCTCGATTTGGCCCTCGGGCTTTTGGCGTTCCGAGAGGATGATGGCTTTTAGGCCAAACTCGAGTTTTATTTGATTTACCACGCTGGGTAAATCCTTTCCGGTAAAGCGCTTAATCCGCATAGCTGAAAGTCACCTCGCCTAGGATTTTTAGCCTAACGTTGTTGGTCAATTCGCTATGGGAGAGAATGACTAGGTTGGTCAAAAAGCGCTCGGTCAGTTTCCTAAGGTGCCTTCTAATCATGGGCGAGCAAAGGACCACCGGTTGAAAGTTCTGCTTGGTCAGCTGCGAGATGCCGTTACTTATGGCCGTCAAGATTCTCTGGCCCGAATCGGGATCGAGGGCCAAATAAGCCCCCCGCTCGGTTTCGTTAATGGATCGGGAAAGGGTTTCCTCGATGTCCTGGCCTATGGTCATGAGCGGCAATTCGCCGCTGGGGATAACGTAGTTGCGGATGATGCCCCGGGCCAGGCGCTGACGGACAAACTCGGTTAAAAGATCCGTGTCCCGGGTAATGGGGGCGTGATCGGCCAAAACTTCCAGGATCGAGGGCATGTCCCTTATGGAAACGCGCTCCTTTAGGAGGTTTTGGAGGACCTTTTGGATCTGGCCCAAAGTCAGGAGGTTTGGCAAAATTTCCTCGACGACCTTGTCGTTGGTTTGGGCCACCCCGTCAATTAACTTTTGGACGTCTTGCCTCGACAATAACTCGTCCGCGTGGTTTCTAATCACCTCGGTTAGGTGCGTGGCCATGACCGAGGCCAGATCGACCACGGTCCAGCCGGCGTGTTGGGCCTCGTCCCTTCTCTCCTCGGCGATCCATAAGGCGTTTAAGCCAAAGGCCGGCTCTTGGGTGGGAATCCCCGGCAAGGTCTTTCGGGCGTCGCCGGGATCCATGGCCAGCTGATGGCCAATCATCATCTCGGCCCTGGCCACCTCATCGCCCTTAATCAAAATGGCGTATTCCCCTGGCCTCAATTGCAAATTGTCCCTAACGTGCATGAGCGGCACGATAAACCCGGATTCCAGGGCGAACTGGCGGCGTATCGATCTGATGCGATCCATAAGCTCTCCGCCCTGCTCGTCGTCAACCAAGGGAATAAGCCCGTAGCCAACCTCGAGTTCCAAAACGTCCAGGGGCAGTAAGGCTTCCATGCGCTCGGGGGCGGCGGGCATTTTCGCGGCGCCCGGTACGGGCGCGGCTCCCGGAGCGGCCCCGGGGGCCCCGGGCGCGGCCGGGGAGCTGGCGGTGCCCGCGGCTCCGGAAACGGACGTTCTTCTGGTCGTCCCCTCTTCCAGGGCCGCGGCGTATTTGCGTTTTCGATAGATGGCAAAGGCCGCCGACAAAATGACCACGCCCGTCAGGCAAAAGGCCAAGGTCGGAAGGCCTGGCAGTAAGCCCAGAAAAAAGATCACCCCTCCGGCCAGGGCCAGGGCCTCGGGCTTAAAGGTAAACTGGCCGATTATCTCGGTACTCATGGTCGTTTCCGACCCGGCCCGGCTAACGATGATGCCCGCGGCGGTCGAGATCATGAGGGCGGGGAGCTGGCTGACCAATCCGTCCCCGACGGTCATGATGGTATAGGTCGT
>JAITLH010000330.1 GCA_031277995.1 Deltaproteobacteria bacterium | reverse complement strand
CTTGGCCCAAGCGGGCGCCGGGACTTAAGGGGAAAAAATCGCCCCTCACCCCCTTCAAAATAGTCCCCGCGAACGGCCTAAAACGCCCCTAGGCGGCCCTCGGGCATTAAGCCTGGGGGTAAGGGAGGGGCCAGGGCCCCCAGGGCCTATGGCGCCGCCGGGGGGGCAATTTCGCGGGCGCCGAGTTAATTGGCCCTACCGGCCAAAGGCGATTTGGCGAGCTCTGACACCGCCCGGTCTCTTTTGGCTTGGTTTTTGGGGATTTTTGATTAAGGGCGCCGGGGCAGGGTGGGATTATTACGCCCGATTCGGACAAACGTATTTTTTTTTATGGGAGGAGAGCCATATGTCCATTAAAGACGTTTATCAAGCCGTCATCGATTTTGACGAAGACGCCATGCCGGGTTTGATTGAAAAAGAAATCGCCGGCGGCACCGACATTCAAAAACTGCTCCAGGAGGGCCTAATCGCCCCGATGGACTATGTCGGCAAGCAGTTTTCCGATGGGGAGCTGTTCGTTCCGGAAATGCTCATGGCCGCCCAGACCATGAAAAAAGGCCTGGAGATCCTAAAGCCCAAGCTGGGCGCGGGCGGGGGATCCTCGGCCGGGCTTATCGTCATCGGTACGGTCAAAGGCGATCTCCATGACATTGGCAAGAATTTGGTGGGCATGATGCTTGAGGGCGGCGGGTTTGAAATAATCGACCTGGGCGTGGACGTTGAGCCCAAAGCCTTCGTCGAGGCGGCCAAGACCAATGGGGCCAAGATCGTTGGCCTAAGCGCCCTTCTGACCACGACCATGCCGGCCATGGAAGAGACCGTGAACGCCCTTAAGGAGGCCGGGCTCGACGTCAAAACCATGGTGGGCGGCGCCCCGGTGACCAAGGCCTTCGCGGAAAAGATTGGGGCCACCGGTTACTCGGAAGACGCCCCGGGCGCGGTGGAGCTGGCCAGAAAGCTCGTTGGCTAAGCCCAAAGCGATAAAGGCGCACGGTTTCGGCCGGGCCAAAAGCGCTCCAGGGAGCTAAGGCGAGCCCCGCCTTAGCTCCCGTGGGAGGTTTCCCTTGGGGGGGGAGGTTATCGCCGGGGGAAGGGATTTTTGGGCCCAAAGGGCTTAAGGATTTTCCCCCCCGGCGCGGCCAAAATGGTTTAAAATAGGGCATGTCGGATTTGAGACAAAAAATCACCTCGTTTATCGCCCAAGAGGTGGCCAAAGCTAACGTTGGCGGCCTACTGCGGCCCCCCAGGGTGGGTTTTGCCTCACCCGAGGATCCGCTGTTTCATGAAATAATTCGGCAGGTCGGTCCCCATCACCTTCATCCTTTCGACATTCTCCCAGAAACCAAGACGGTGGTGTCTTTTTTCGTCCCCTTCCCCAAGTTTGTGGTGGAGGCCAACCGCCGAGAAAAACCCGTGGCCCGTCTTTGGGGCTTGGCCTATCTGGCGGCCAACGCGGCGATAAACCATACCAGCGAATCGCTGGTGACCATGGTCAAAGACCTTGGCGGACAAGCCGCTCTGATGCCCGCAACTTACGGCTTTGATCCCAATACCTTCAAAACCGTCTGGTCCCACCGGAGCGCGGCATTGATAGCTGGCCATGGCCGCTTTGGCCTCAATCGGATGCTCATCGGCCCACTGGGCGGCGCCGGCCGCTACGGCACGATTTTTATTTCCAAACCAATCGCGCCCAGCCCAAAGCAGCGAGAGGATTATTGCCTTAACCTAAAAAAAGGCTCCTGCCGATCTTGCGTTAAGGCCTGTCCCGTGGGGGCTTTGACCGATGGGGGTATTGACCGGCACAAGTGCCATGGCCAGTGTTTGTCCAACAGTGATTTTTTGAACTTTTACTCGGGACTCGGCGAAGTCTGCGGACGGTGCGTGACGGCTTGCCCCCGCGCCTTTATCGCCTAGGATTCATGGCCGGCCGCGTCAATTCAGCCGGGGCGAGGCGACGCCTCCCTTTCGTCGGCGAAAAAAGCTTACCTTGTCGCCCCCCAAAAACCAAAAAAAGGGAGCCAAGGCTTTTGTCGCCTGGGCACCCTTGGGGGGGTATCGCCGGGTTGGGATCCTAAGGCGGGCGATTGGCTCATTTTATTTATCCAGACTTGATCCGGTAAAACTCATGACCAAAATTTTTAAAAAAAGCGAGGTCGCCAAATTCCTTGGGTAGCCAGGCCCATCTATCCCTTCTCGCGTAGGTCCACTTCTCGCGATCCTCTTTAACCAACCTTAACCATCGCAAAAACCCACCGTTCTTTTGACTTCAAAGTCACCCCCACATAAGGCCATGGCTACCCAGGGCTACCCAAGGGCAACCTTGGATAGCCTTGGGCGAGAGTCGTTTGTCGCCGTGGCCCGGGGGGGTGGAAAGACCCGCCGATAAAGAGTTTTGGGGCCTTAGCCGCAAAATTCTTTGTCGGCGGCGGCCATGATGCGATCGAGTTCGCGCTGGGTTTCCGGGGGAAGGGGCGTCTGGGGGGCTTCGGCCAGGATCTTTTGGACCCGATCCTCGGCGCGATCGACCATGGTGTCGGGCTTTTCCTCCCAGTTGGTTAGCTGTCTCCAGTCCATGATCTTGGGGACGTAGTGTTTTTCCTTGCGCAGGTATTTGATGGTGAGTTTGCTGGAGAGGTATTCGCCCTTGCCGGCGTTGGCGGCGATGTCTTCGACGGCCAGGGTTTCGGGGCTAAAGTCAATGCCCTGGGCCAGGGCTTTTAGGTAACCCATGGATTCGTCGATTAGGACCATGGCCTGATGGCTATAGAAGCTGGCCGCCTGGATGCTGCCGGCCCCGCCCTGTTCGGTGATTCCCATCAAAACGCCCATGGTTTGGGTCGATCCGTAATGGTAAAGGGCCTGGTGGGCTTGGGTGTCGGTTAGGGTTCCGCTGGAATAGGTGCTGGGAACGTTATAGTGGCGGCTCATTTGGGCGGCGGCGGCGTAAAGGAGCATTAGCTCCGGGCCGTTGGCCACGCTTCGGCCGCTTTTCATGTCCAGGACCTGCAAAAGAGTGTAGTACCATAGACCCATCCCGGGGCAAAGGGTTTGGACGATGGCGACCGAGGAAAGAAACTCGGCGTTTATCTGGGTCATGGCCCCGGCCAGGGGGTAAGGGGCGTTGGCCCCCACCAGGGAAGTGATGGGCACCCGGACGGGGATATGGTATTGGCCCCACAATAGGAGCCTATCGATCTCGTCTTTGGGGTAGCGCAAAGGATCGATGACGCAAAAGATCCCGCTAAAAAGCGGGCGTTTTTTAAGCTCTTGTTTGGACCCGGCCACGGCCTCGACCATCTCGAGCTCGTATTTTAGGTGGCTCGAGTGGGTGACCAGGGCCCAGAAGTGTTTCTGGGAGTTTTCCAGCATGGCTTTGACCACGGCCACGTCGTAGGTGACCGGGTTTATGTCCTGGGGGGTCATGCAACTGGAAACGTCGATATTGGGCAGGGCGTTTATGAGCTTGGCCGAATCGACGTTGTCTTTCATGGTAAGCGGGGCCATCTGGCCGTTGCGCATGTCGTAGAGGGAGATGGGTCCGCCCACCTGGCGCATGTAAAGGTTACCCAGTTTCATCTCCAAGTCAAAATCCGGGTTGCGGGCGCCGCAAACGAAGGCGCTTGGGGTGATCTTCAGGGTCCTTTCGACTAGATCCCTTGGCAAAAAGACCTTTTTGCGATCGTCCGAGATCCTGGCCCCATGCTCGCTTAGAATCCTTTGGGCCTCGGGATGATCCAGAAAAACCCCGGTCTCTTCCAAGACCTTAAGGGAGGCCTCGTGGATCCGCAGGACCTCCTGGTCGGTCAAAACGTTATAGACTGGTAGCATATGATAAATCCTTTATTTTAGGGAGAGAGGGGGCGGTGAATGGCCCCCACTCTCGCCCATTGGGGCTTTTGGTCCCAAAAAAGGGACCAAAAGCCCGTTTTATCCTGGCCGGTACCTTTTTGGGGGCCGGACGCCCGTTCAATCTTGGCTAAGGTTTAGGCCAAGCTCTTTTTCCCGATCGTTTACGATCTTTCGGACCCGTTGGGCGGCCGATTCGTCCAGGGGACTGGGGCGGTATTCGG
>JAITLH010000273.1 GCA_031277995.1 Deltaproteobacteria bacterium | reverse complement strand
CCCGGCCCAAAGGCCTTGGCTGGCCGCTTCCTCGTAACCGCTGGTACCGTTTATCTGCCCGGCCATGAATAGGCCTTTAACCAGGCGGGATTCCAAGGTGGGTTCAAGATCGGTGGGATCGGCAATATCGTACTCGATGGCGTACCCGGGCCTGGCCACGACGGTGTTTTCCAAGCCCTCGATGGTATTTATGAGTTTTTGCTGGACCTCGGGCGCGAGTCCCGTGGGAATGCCGCTTGGATAGACTAGGTCCGGACCATCCGGCTCCAGGAACACGTAATGGCGCTGCCGATGGGGAAAGCGCATGACTTTGTCTTCCAAAGACGGGCAATAGCGGGGCCCGGCGTTTACGGGTTTTTCGGCGTAGATGATCGAGCCCCGGACGTTATCCAAGACCACTTGGTGGGTTCTCGCGTTGGTGTAAGTCAAATGGCAACAGGCCACGTTAATGGGGGGCCCGCTTAGGACGGAAAAGGGCCTGGCCTCGGGATCGCCGGGTTGAACGGATAGGCCTTCCACGTTAACCGTGTCGGCTTTTAGCCTGGGCGCGGTGGAGGTGGAGAGCCTAACGATTTTATGGCCTAATTCCAGAAGGTTTGGCTTAATCAAAGTCGCCGGGGCCTCGCCCACCCGGCCCCCGGGCGTGGCCTTAAGCCCATGGTAGATTTGTCCGTTCCAAAAAGTCCCGCCGGTTAAGACCACGGCCCCGGTCGAGTATTCGCGGTCATCGTCCAAAACGATGCCAACCACCTGCCCGCTCGCGACCAATATCTCCTTGGCTTCCCCGGCCATGATGGTGAGATTTTCCACCCCAAAAGCGAACTCCTGGGCCAGGCGGCTATAGGTCATTCGATCGACCAGGTTTCGGGTGGCCCTGGCCGCCGGTCCCTTGGTTTCCCCCAGGACCCGGCACTGTATGGCCGACCTATCCGCCCCCAGGGAAGCGTAGCCGCCCAGGGCGTCTATCTCCCTTAACAATCCACCTTTGGCCGGGCCGCCAAAGGCCGGATTGCAGGAAAGGACCCCCACGGTCTTGGGGTTTAAGGTCACCAGAAGGGTTCTCTGGCCCAGCCGGGCCGAGGCCAAGGCGGCTTCAAGGCCACTATGGCCCCCGCCCACAACGATTACGTCAAAAAGCACTGGATAAGCGTCCCTTTAAATAGACTACGGTTGACCAAAAAAATTTCAACGGTCAACAAAATAAGGTCACTATACAGACCAAAAGCCAGGATTTCAATACCGGGCCAAGGATCAAGAGGATCCGCCGTTTGCGGCTTGGGGTATTGGGCTTCTAAGTAAGCCAACAAACGGCCAGGGCTTTTGGGGGGCCGCCAGGGCCTGGCCTTAACCAGGCTAGGTAAATTCTCCCCAAGGCTCCGGGGCCAAAAAACCATTGTCCCGAAATCGACCCTCGTAACGGTCTAGATCGGGACAAAACAATGATTTTTATAAGGGTGAAGGTGACGTTTTTAAGGCGGATAGACGCCGTTGTAATAGGGGCCGGGATAGGGATTGTCGGGACGGCCTTTGTAAGGGGCCCGTTTCTTTTTGGTGGGGGCGCGGTCGCCCTTTCTAAGAGGCACGGGGCCGCCCTTTGGCCGTCTCATGGCCAGCGTGGTGGAGTATTGTTCCATCCCGTAAAAAATTTTACCCCTAAGGTTAGGGTCGATGCCAACCGGAACGTTGGTAATGCCGTAGTCATGAATTTTTTGCCAATAAATGGCCGCTTGTCGTATGGCTTTATTTTCCTCGGGGGTTTGGCCCCTTACCGACATATAGCCCAAATGAATGGTCATGGCCGTGTCTTGGTTACGATAGTGAAGGCGGTAAATGGCGTAACCCAAATTCCAGATGGTGGCGTAGGAGGGATTTCGGTCAAGTAACCACTCAAGTTCTTCTTTAACCATGGAAACGGACAACGGGCGCCACTGGCCGTCCTGGGCCCAGGCGTCAGCGGCCAGGAGCCAAAAGGCCAGGGCTATTATGGCGGAAAATTTCTTCATCTCGATAACTTTTTTTGAGCCAAGGGAAGTTTCTTGTTACTTTGAAAAATTTGTCCCATCGCCAAGGGAAGTTTCTTGTTACTTTGAAAAATTTGTCCCATCGCCAAGGGAAGTTTTTATTCTTTTTATTTTAGCCCCGACGTTTTGACGTTAACCCTTAACTATTCGTTTTGGGAACCGGAATCATGGGCCTAGCCTCAATCCTTAAGGGCTCCTGGGAATGCATGTCCATCAAATCGATATCCATGTCCTCATCCTCGGCCAACTCATCGACCTTACCCTGGGAGGCCAACATGCTGTCGTCGGTATCTTCCAGATAATTAACGATGACCGCGGTTGAGGCCTCGGGCGAGATGACCTTGGGAACGGGCCTAGGGGGCGTGTAAAGGATCTGCGGAGGCAGGGCCGGCGGGATATTCGTGGCTATCTGGGGCTCCAATGAAGGCTCCAAAACACCGGAAAAATCCAACTCATCCTCTTGTTGGGAGCCCAAGCCCAAAGCGGGAGCCAAAAGGGAGGGATCGACTACCGATGGATCCGCCGCGTCGCGATCGGATACCGATGGGTCCGCCGCGAAAGGTTCCGAGCCAAAAGGCTCAGATTCGGGGTCCTCCGAAACTTCATCGGCCTCTGGCGGCGGGCTTGAATGCAAAGTGGGGACCGCGTCCGGAAGATCGGACAAGGGCTGGGTCCTGGTCGAAGTCCCGGCGGGATCGTTAACCGGATCGTAACCGGGCTCATCCAAAACCGCCAAGTGCTCATCGGAAGCCTGCATGCCAAAAGCCGCGGAGTCCCTTTCTTCGCCTTCGCCAAATAAATTGGCCCTTAGCTGATCCAAAAAATCGTTACCTTCCATGGCCGGGTTATCAAAGACCGCCGGGGTCTCGTCATCAAGCTCGTCCTGGGCATGGGGGTCAAAACGATAACCGTCAATTACCAAGCCGTCTTGGTGGGCGCCCTGGTCGTCGGAAACGAGACCGCTTGGATCGCTTGATTTTGGGGGGTCGGGGCCAAAACCGATTTCACCGCCCGGCTCCATTGGGCTGGGCTCAAGATCTCCCCCGGGAGCGAAATCTTCGGGGTCATCTAGGGCCAGAGGCGGGTTTGGCGTAAAAAACGTGCTCCCGTCCGCCTCGCCGTCGCCAAGGATGGGTTGCCCTTCAACTATCTCGTCGTCAAACCCAGGGCCATATTCGTCGCCCCGCTCGTCGCCCTGTTCGTCGCCCCGCTCGTCGCCCATTTCGCGGCCTTGCCAATAACTTCCCCCGTCGCCTTGACCTTCCAAACCAAGGGCGTCCTGATTTAGGTCGGCTGGGGCGAATTCAGCTTGGCCGTCAAAGGAACCGCTTTGGCCTGCCTCGTCCTGGGGTCCGAGTTCAAGAGGGCCAAAGTCTTGGCCGCCTTCCGGGGCGATGGCCTCGGCCTCCGGACCCGGTTCCGATTGGGCGGGGAGCCCATCAAGCCCTTCAAGCCCATCTTCCAGGGGCTGGGGCTGGGATTGGCCAAGGTCGAAACTATCATTATCCAGGGTGGAGCCAAGCTCAAAAGGGGCCCGTTCCTCTGGCGGCCGCTGAAAGCCAGCCGAGGATGGGGATTCGAGACTGTTTTTGGACAAATCAATTGGCTCGTCTTTTGAGTCCGTGATTTCTAAGCCGCTTGGTTGATCCAGGGCCGGGTCAAAGGGTTCGCAAAAGAAAGACTCAGAGGGGCCTTCCAAAGCCGGTTGGCCAAAAGCCGATTCGCCAAAAGAAGATTCTCCAAGGGTCGGTTCTTTCGCGGCGGCTACGTTGTCGGCCCCAAGGCCGGTTTCTGGACCGATTTCGGGGCCAACCGTGGGGGGTGACGCGAGGAGACCTAAATTGCCTTGAAAAAGTTTGTTAAAGTCGTTGGCCTGAGGGGAATCGGACGGAAGCTCACGAGCGATAAATTGATCGATGGAGGTCTCCGAGGTCATGTCCCGGCCGATTTCAGGCGCGACCTCTGGCTCGTCTAAGGCTAACCCTGAATCGTCGTTGGTTGGGGGGTCTTGGTCGAATTCTGACTCGTCGGCCGTTTCTTGTGAGGCTAACCCGGGGTCGTCGTCGGCTGGAACTTCTTGGCCAAATTCAGACTCGTCGGCCGATTCTTGTAGGGCCAACCCTGAATCGTCGTCGGTTGGGGCGTCTTGGTCAAATTCTGACTCGTCGGCCGATACCGGTCCCTCGGCTAAGTGGGGAAAATTAGTGGTATAGACGGTACCGTCCCGGGGATCGTCATCGTAGGTAAGAACCGGCTCCAGATCCGGCAATTGGGCCAGGAGGGCCTGGGTCTGGGAAATCTTAAGTAGCCTTGAGGAGGCGGGATCCAGGGGTTGGGACATTGGGGCGAGGGCGCCGTCATGGGGTTCCGGGCCAATGGGAGAAATTTCGCTGGGGGGTTGGATATCGTATTGTTGGAGAGTTTCGCGATCTAGGATCTCGGCCACGGGTTCCGAGAGTTTCATGGCCAGGGCCGTGGAACTGGTCGTGGCCATTTCCTTTAAAACGGTCAAGTCGCCGGATTCGACCACGATAAAGGAAGAATCCGCCGAGGGCGGGGCAGAAAAATCGCTAGGGGACGGGCTTTGGGGCTCGCCCGGGCCCGGGGAAAAATCCTGGCCCAGGGTTTTTTCGCGTAATTCCGGCGGGATCTCCTCCAAGGGCAGAATGGAGACCTCAACTTGAGAACCCTCGGGGCTGACCTTTACTTCCAGGGCCTCGCCTTCGTTGGT
>JAITLH010000250.1 GCA_031277995.1 Deltaproteobacteria bacterium | reverse complement strand
ACCTCCAAGTGGCCCGATAAGGCCACCAAAATTCGCGGCGGCGGCGGCGGGGCGGTCAAGGCCCACCAATCGGCCGAGGATCGCCAAAGGCGCGTGGCCGGTTCCAAGGGTCAGGAAGCCCAAGCCCCCCAGGACGAAAAGGCCCCCAAAAAGCCCAGGCTGGCTAGCTCCAGATCGCCCGAGGCCAAAGCCGATAGGACCAAGCGGGTTAGCTCCTCTAGGGCCAAGACCACCGAGGAAGCCAAGTCGGAAATGGTCCCCTCGGCCGACGACGTCTCGGTTTCCACTACCGGCCGCAGGATCGCCGGCCTTATCCGGCGCGTGAGCGATCTAGCCTCCAAGCGGGATAAGGCCCCCGAGATCGAGGGCGATGACCAAATCGCCGCCGCCGCCCGGGCCGCCCTGGAAGACATAAAGTCTTCCCACTCTGCCAAGGCCGACTCTGCCGAGTCCGACTCTGCCAAGGCCGAGTCTACCGAGGCGGGCCCTTCCGAGTCCTCCGCTTCCGAAACCGCGTCGAATGAGGCGGCGTCCGAGTCCACCGACGGGACGACGGATACCACCGAACCTGATAAGGACGATCGGTAAACGGATAAACCGAGTCGCCCAAGGCGGCGCGCCCGCCACTGGCCCTTGGCTTAAGCCCCGGGCCCCCGGGGGGTCTCGGCGGATTTTTTTCGACAAACCCGGCACCGGATATCTTATAATAGCCGTCGGGAAGGCTTGATCCTTTCTGACGGCTATAGTTTTTGGCCGGGGCCCGGTTTTTGGCCCCTGGGCGCTCTCGCTTATTTTATCGACAGAACAATATATACTTATATAAACATTTAAGTGGACCCAAATCCACCCGGGGCTTTGGCCCTCTACCTTGGCGATTGACATGAAGTTTTTTCGTAGTTTTTTAAACCTCTTTTCCAGCGATCTGGCCATCGATTTGGGCACGGCCAACACACTGGTCTATCTGCGGGGTAAAGGGGTTATTCTTTCGGAGCCATCCGTCGTGGCCATAAGCCGCAAGGACGGGCGCAGCGGGAAAATCCTGGCCGTGGGTTCCGAAGCCAAAAAGATGTTGGGTACCACCCCGGCCGGGATCGAGGCCATCAGGCCCATGAAAGATGGCGTCATCGCCGACTTTGAGATAACCCAGTCGATGCTCAGGCACTTTATCCGCAAAACCCATCACCGCCGGATTTTTAAGCCCAGGATCATCGTGGCCGTGCCCTCGGGCATTACCCAGGTCGAGAAAAAGGCCGTCAGGGAAGCCGCCGAGCAAGCCGGGGCCAGCGAAGTTTACCTAATCGAGGAACCCATGGCCGCGGCCATTGGGGCCGGCTTACCGGTGACCGAACCCGCGGCCAACATGATCGTCGATATAGGCGGCGGCACCACGGAAGTGGCCATTATATCTTTGGCCGGAATAGTTTATTCCAAGAGCGTTAGGATTGGCGGCGACAAGATGAACGAAGCCATTGGCCTCTACGTTCGGAAAAAGTACAATCTCTACATCGGCGAGCGCACGGCCGAAAACATCAAGCACGAGATTGGCGCGGCCTATCCCTCCGACAAGGTGGAAACCATCGAGGTTAAGGGCCGCCATACGGTCAGTTCCTTACCCATGGCCGTGGCCATCGATTCCGAGGAAATCAGAAAGTCCATTAAAGAACAGCTCGATACCATCATAAACACGGTCAAAAGCGCCCTGGAGCAGATCCCCCCGGAACTGGCCGCCGACATCGTCACCCGCGGCATCGTCCTAACCGGCGGCGGGGCGCTTCTAAGGCGCATCGACGCCCTTTTGCGCGAAGAGACCCAGCTCCCCATCCACATCGCCGACAACCCCCTCATGACCGTGGCCATAGGCAGCGGCAAGGCCCTGGAGAGCCTCGATATCCTTAAGGAGATCGCCATAAAGTGAAGCGCCATGCCCCCCAGCCAAATCCGGGCCCCCATGGGCTGGCCCGGATTTGGGCCAAGCCGGCCCATAAGCCGCCCACGCTTAACGTTTCCTTAGCCCAGGGTAGGGTCTAACCGTGGCCCGCTGGAAGCGCTTTGTCCCGGTCGTTTTGGTCATAGCCTGCCTGACTCTTTTGTCGCTTTCCTATAAAAACCGTTCCAATACGACCATAAACCGGGCCTCCCTGGAAGTGGCCGGCCCGGTCGGTTCCTTTATGGATTCCCTGGCCGGGTTTGTCGAGGACGTTTGGTTTAGCTACTTCCAGTTGGTCGAGGTCAAAGAAGAAAACGACTCCCTAAAAAGCCTCGTCGAGCGCCAAAACCGCCAAATCATTGGGCTAACCGAGGACCGGACGGCCAACGAGCGCCTAAGAAGGTTACTAAGTTTTAAGATTACCGCCGAGGGCCGCTACATCGGGGCCAAAATAGTGGCCTGGGATCCCGGCCCCTGGTACCAATCCATGGTAATTGACGTGGGATCAGACGACGGGGTCTTTTTAAACTGCCCGGTCGTGACCGAAGCCGGGGTCGTGGGCCGGGTGGCCGAGATTACCACCAATTTTTCCAAGGTCCTCCTTATTACCGATCCCGGGAGCGGCATTGACGCCTTTATCCAACGAAACCGCGTCCACGGCCTTCTTTCCGGCCACGGCAGCGCCGGCCTAATGAGCCTTGACTACGTCCGCAAGGCCGACGACGTTAGGCCCGGCGACATGGTCGTGACCTCGGGCTTGGATGGCATCTTTCCCTCGGGCCTTTCCATCGGGAGCGTCACGGTGGTGGACAAAAAAAGCCTGGGCATCTTCCTTGAGGCCCAGGTTAACCCCAGCGTGGACCTAAACGGCCTCGAGGAAGTCCTGGTTAAACTAGACCCCCAGCTCCCCATCGACTGGATGGCCCTAGGCGGCGATCTTAAAAAGCGCTTCGAGGAACAGGCCCAAGCCCCCAAGTAGACTTGGGGAAATCGTTCCCATAATCCCCAAGCGCCCCAAACGCCTCCAGAGGCCCAGCTTGGCCCTACCCCCTATCAATATCCCTTTTTTCCTCCCGAACGCCTCCTGGGCCCCTTTTTGACCGATTACGGGCCATGTTTTGACCGGACCAGATCCCCCAAAACCGACGAAATTTTTGGGGCGGTCGCGAAGCTAATTTCAATGCCCCCCCTTACGGGCCATGTTTTGACCGGACCGGATCCCCCAAAACCGACGAAATTTTTGGGGCGGTCGCAAGGCTAATTTCAATGCCCCCCACGCCCCCCCCATACCCGCCCCCACCAAAAAAAAATATTTGACCAAAAATGGCTTAATTTTT
>JAITLH010000206.1 GCA_031277995.1 Deltaproteobacteria bacterium | reverse complement strand
AAACCACCCTTTTCCCGTAACGCGGAAAAAAGATGGCCTTCGTGACCATGGATAATGACTTTTAAATTTATTCGTTACGCAAAAAAACGTCAATAACAACTTAATTCGTTAATTTTAATTATATTTAAATGAGTAAAAAATTAACTAAGCTGAAAAACAAGATTAAACAAAGTTAAACTAGGTTAACCAAGGGGCATATGACCAACGGATAATTTCTCCCGAAGGCGTTTTTGGGCAAAAGGTCAGCCAATCAAGAAAATCAAAACCAATCGGCCAACCAAGGGCGCCAAACCAAACAAGCCAACCAAGCCTTTTTGGCCCCATTTTGGGGCCCATTTTGGGGCCAATTTTAGGACGTTTGGGGCAAGGACAATAGCGATTTTTTATCGGGGGTATCGAAATAGTGTTTGGCCCCAAAATACAGGCCCGCCAAGCCGGGGGCCGACAGTCTTTCCCGATCCCTTAAAATGTAGTTGGTAACTTCTGACCATGAAGAAAACTGTTTGAGGAAGGCGGTGTTTTCTTGAACTTCCCAGTTAAAGGCCGAGGGGAGATCTTCGATGATGTACACGGGCATTATGATCTCGGGCCTTAGGGTAAAGCAATCGATTATCCAAAACGACGGGTGGGTTTTGGGATCGAAATTAAGGACGGCGTTTAAAGGGGTTTGCGACGGTTTGGCTTGGGGGTTTTTCCAAATGTCGTTCCAGTTGGCCAGAATCTGCTCGTTTATTATCTGGCGAACTATCGAGGCCTTGAAAGGATCGCCAAATTCGTGGGGACCGGATTCCATGACCGAAAAGGAGCGCTTATACCGGCCATCCACGGCGGAAAAGTTTTGGCCAACCAAGGTTTCTTCCACCAATTCCTTGGCGACTATGGTCTGGAAATTTTCCAGGGAAAGGGTTTTTTCTTCGCTGTCGCCTTGGCTAAATTCCAACATCCCGGCCGGGGCGACGTGAAGGCCATAGTCGGCTTGCTTTAAATTTGAATCCTGGGCCAGGATGATTTTTAGGCTTTTGTCTTTGCAAACCTGAAAAATGGGAACCGAAAAAGCCAGGCCGGCCAGATAGTGCTTGAAGTTTTGCTCTTTTAGGATGCGCCGGACCAGATCGGCCCATTCTTTGACCAAGGGGTCGTTGGTTAAAAATTCGGTGGCGGCCTCGGCGTCTCGGCTTTTGGCTTCCCACCAACCGGCTTTGATTTTGAAATTTAAGTAATCGCAGCTTTCAATCAAATCGGTATAGACCGTTTGGCCCAAAAGCCAATCGCCGCCTTTGCCGGTGGACAACAAGCGATAGATAAGCCCGGGATAGACAAAATGCCGCTGGTGGTTATGCCGTTTTTCGGCGGTGCGGATCCTAAGCAAGGTGTCTTTGCCCCGGTTGGGGACCTGGGGTTTGCCTTGCTTGACCGTCAAGGGGAATCGGGGCCGGCCAAAAATTTCTTCCTTCATTTCAAAAAACTGGAAAGGAATGTCTATGTCTTTGTCCCGATAAAAAAACCCTTGCAATTCGCCGTAAACGTCCAGAACGTTGTCGATGAAATTCCCAAGTTCGCTTTCCGTCTTGCTTCTGTTTAAAGTCGCCTTGACGGCGTATTCGCGAAAATCCCTGGAGAAGTAATTCTTGGCGAAGTGATCGGTGGGGATTCCAGGTTTCCAAATATAGTAATGTCTGGTTCTGTCCTTGTCGTGATCCAAAAATTTTTCATAAGGCAAGCGATCTTTGTCTTTTCCGCAAGCCTTAAGCACCGCTTCCCTGATGCGCTTGATATGCTGGGGAAAGGCTTCCTTCCAAGAATCTTGGGTGCCGTCGTTGGCGCTTAGGGCGATGGAGGCCTCGTCGGCCAAATAGCCTGAATATCCGCTAATGTCTTGAACGGAATTTCCTTTTTGGAGGAATAACTCAAAAAGTTGCCGCGTCTTCCCACTAATCGTGACCGGAGCTATCCCCAAAGACGGAACGCTAAGCTCCCATTTTTTGTCCTGCACGACTTCGTTGACGACGAAAACCATATTTTCTATCGTGAAAGAAAATAAAGTAACCCTACGAGAGCCGTTTACGTTATTGTTATTCCCTGACAAACTATTTATTCCCCATAAATAATTTAAAAAAACTAATCAGCCCAATCTTTTTAGCCTAAATTGCCAATTTTTTGCCTAAAAATTTTAAAATTTCCCTAAAACCGGTAAGGCTCAATTACTCATCGGCCAACCATTTCCCCATTGGCCAAGTAGCCCCAAAACCGGCCTTTAACCCCCAAGCCAGGCGCCCTCTGCCCTTCCCAAAACGCCCCCTCGCGAATCTGGCCTTCCCAAAAAAACGTCCCCACGAATCTGGCCTTGGCGATTCGAGCCTTCCCTAATCGAGCCAAAACGCTTCAGGCCAAAGCGCGTCGGGCCAAAAAAAACGGAAAACGGGCGAGGTTTTTTTCCAAACAAACCGTTTTTTTCTTATTTTTCTAAATTTTCTCCCCCGAATCGGGGAAAAACAAAAAACAAACGGTAATTTTTTATCAATAAATTTAAAGAGTTATAGATTGCGTTCGACATAATCGCTTAAAAATTCGGGGGTTTATATTTTTTTCGTTCTATTACTCTAGCCAGAAGGGGCCAAAAAAGCAAGCTCGTCACGTAAGCTATTGAAATTACAACGATAACAAATCCATGACAAGTTATGATAACTATTTCATAACTAGTGACAATCAAATAACTTTTAAAGTGGAAAATAAACAACTACGCTGTTCACATAGGGAATTGTTTGATTCCCCTAAACCGGATCATCCCATCCAAAAACAGGACGGCCCAAAATCTGAGAGAGGCGATTATGTACGACCAAAAAGCCATCGTGAAATTCAAGCGGCCCATAAGCGAAAACGAAAAAACCAGTCCGGAGCGAGTGACCCATTCGGACATTGAAAGGTTCGCCAATTCCGCTTCCCTATGGCCTTCGAACAGGGCCGTTAGGAAAAAGGCCAAAGCCCACGTCCAGGAAATCCGTTTCAAGAAGATGGAAACCGAAAAGGAGATTCTGCTGGCCCATATGGAAACCGGCGCCCTGGCCATCCTTGAGGAATGCCAGAATCAATCGGATGCCATCAAGGCCAAGGTTGGGCACCAAATCACCGCGGCCGCCAAGGCCAACATGGAGATCGCGAATTCCAGGGTCCAAAGCGCGGCCGATAGGGCGGCCAGCGAATCGCATGAGTATAGGCTTAACGTCATCGAGCGGTTTGAGGCGGGCCTACTTCCCGAAAGCGAGGCCAACCGCTTAATCGAGCTGGAATACGATCGGGCCCAGAAACTCGTCGAGGCCACGGAGGACCTGACCCAACTTTTTTTGGATGGGCTAAAATCCGCGGCCAAAAAGCGGGTCAATAAGCTCTACAACGGCGACTGACCCATGGGTGTAAACATGTCGAGTTATTTCAATCGGAAAAACAAAGAGGAACTCGGGGCCCTCCTAAGTCGTCTGGAAGCCGATAAAACCTCGAACTTTTACCAAGATCTTGAAAAAGATCCAGGCGGCCTTTTCAGCCTAGCCGACCACGCCCTGAAAGCCACTCTCCGTAAGCTGGCCGCCGAGGAAAGGGCCCAAAACGCTTTCTTTAGCCAACTAAGGGCGGGTCCCAAAAATGGCCCCCAAAAAAACTTCGAAGCCGGCCCCGGAAAAAGCGACCGGAAAATAACCCTAGCGGCCGGAGAAAAAACCCCCAGGCCGGCTAGGCTCCAAGAGCCCGGCGGCCTAAGCCTAAAACCATTGGGCCAAAAGCCCAAGGCCCAAAAAAACCCTTCGCTTTTGGCCGGGGCGAGCAAAATCCCCTTTGGCCAGGCCGAAAAAGGCGAAGGCCCAAACCCCAGGGCGAACGGCTTTCAATGGGACGACTCCTTGCGGGACGACTTACGGGATCTTTTTGAAGCCCTCGAAAAAGTCCTGGAAAAACTCGGGCGATTTTAGGCCAAGGGCCGCCCCAAAAAAACCCTGGCTCCCCAAAAACGGAAAACGATCATGAGACTGGCCATAACCCCAAATCAAAAATTTAAGCTAGGCCAAATGCCGCGAGGCGCGGCTCCCTGGGGATACCCCAAAGCGCCCCAGGCCCATGATCGTTACCGCCCCAGGTTTAGCCAGGCTTCCCCCGGCGGCCTATCGGCCAAGCCCTTCGGGCAGTCAACGGTCGGTTTTGGGGCCAAGTTATCGCTCAAGTTTTTTGGCAAGCGTAGGGGCAAGTTCGCGGGCAAGTTCACGGGCAAGTTTATTGGCAAGCGTAGTGCCAAGTTCGCGCTCAAGTTTATTGGTAAGCGTAGGGGCAAGTTCGCGGCTTTTCTATCCGGCCGAATTTTTAACCAGCCCCTATCGGTCCCGAGCGATTTTTCGCGAGGAAGACTCCACGCTTACCCCGCCTGGCCTTTAAACCCTCCCCAAGAACCCAAAACGGAGTGTTTTAGCGTTTCGTCCATGAAAAAAGGCGACCGTTTGAAAGAAAAAAGTTTAAGGGGCTGGAGTTTGGCCAATAGATAAAGTTACTTTAATTAATAATATTAATTAAAGAAATAAAAGGTATTATTTATGTCAGATATAACAAAAATAAATAACGCTTTTTATAATGAAATCAAGGAAGCGACCAAACAAACAGTCGAATCGCTCAAGGAACAACTTGAGTTTAACCGCGAAGTCCAGGACCTAATCCAAAAACACAATCGCGACCGGCTTAAAGTCCTAAAGGCCGACTTAAGCCTCAGAATTTCTGACCGGGCCGCCTTCATCCTCGGCCAAAGGGAAAAGGCGCTGGGCCGGCTAAAGTCGCGTTGGCGGTCAAAGCCCCCGGGCAAAAACGGCCGATAACCCCCAACAAGCCCATTTATTAACGACAAAAAGACATGTTGTTAATAATTAGGTTGATTTAACAAAAAAAAGGAGGCCAAAAATGTTTAACCAAGCCGATATCTCCCTTGACTTAGGGATAGTGTTCGCGACCCTCGGTCTGGCCTTATTGGCCGCCTCCGGAACCCGGGGCAAGGACATGATCCAAATGATTGAAGGGGTGGACAAACAAGACCTCCAAAAGATCTTGGTCGATTACGTAAGGGAACTTGTGACCCGGGAAACCCCTAAAGGGGTTTAGCCCAAAAGGCCGAGAAAGCGTCTAACCGACCCTTTTAAATATACAAAATCAGTAGAAAGAGGACACTATGAACACGGATACCGAACGCAATCAAACTGGTTTGTATCCATATTTGGTCTCGTTGGCTTGCGCCTACTTCTTTTTAGACCCTAGGGCGGTTAAAGGCGCTAAGTCGGACTGGCCAATGATGGTAACCAGCTTACTCATCTCCGTTATCTTCAATACCCTGACCAGTTTCAGTTTAGCCTTTACCCTGGGGTCTTTGAACTCGCTGGATTGGCGGGGCATGTTGTTTATAGGGATGGTATTCATAACGGTTCTTTGGGCCACCGATTACACCATAAGCCATGTTTTTTGGAGCTCGCCCGACAAAAAAAAGAACTTCGCCAGTTACTTTTTGGTCGTCGTCAGGGTCTTGGGCGTGGTGGCCTGCGGTTGCATAACCATACCGTTTTGGGCAACTTACGCCGAACCAATCCAATACCAAAATTACGTAAACACGAAAAACCTGGAACGCCAGGCCCAACTAGACCAACCCTTTGACGAACAGGTCCTAAAGCTTCGGGAACAGTATGTCTCGCCTTATGACCTCAAGATTCAAAAGGCTTTCGAAGAGAGGGAAAACCTATCCCGTAAACTCGAAACCCACAAGGACCAATTCCTGATCGCCAAAGACGAGCTTGGCAAGGCCAGCCAAGAAAAGAACTACCAGCTGAGGGGACAAGAAAACCCCAATAAAAATGGCCGGGGACCCTTATTCGTCCAAGCCGAAAGCGCCGAGGCGGCCGCCCAAATGAAAAGCGACGCCTTGGATAAGTTAATCGCCTCAGACGAACAAGCCCTGGCCGTGGTTTACAGTCAGCTGGAATTACTTAACGCCGAACGCGAGGTCGCGACCAAGGAATTTGAAAAACTTAAGGCTGAATTGGAAGCCAAGCGGCCAAAATACATACCCGTTGGTTATGGAGATTTAAGTAGTAAATTAAATTATTTATATGATAGCTTCAAAGAAAATCCACTAAACTCAACATTTCCTCTTGGGATAATGTTTTTAGTATTACTCTTTGATTCTTTCTCTATATGTTCTATTACTTGCTTTAAACCATATCAATATATATCTTTACTAGATTCATGCCATGAAAATGACAAAATTATTAGTGAAACAAAGATATTGATAAACCACTACAAGATCATGCAAGAATTAAACGTCTCCAGCCATGAGGCGGAAATACTGGCCTCCGAAGAAAACCATCGTTTCTTTAAAGACCTCGGGGAGGTGTCCAACCTCTCGCTTGGCGGCTTTAACCTTGTCGCCAAGGAAAAAGTTTCCAAGCCCAACCCCGGAAACGGAGTGGCGCCGCAAAGCGCCCTTCCCTCCCCGGGCGGTAGCGGGATACCGCCTAGCCAAGTCCCCTCCCCGGGAAATGGGGGAGCGCCCCCGACCGGCTTCGCGCCTTCGGGTAATGGGGGAGCGCCCCCGACCGGCTTCACGCCCCCAGGCAATGGCGGAGCTCCCCCAAGCGGACTTACGCATTCAGGCCATGGCCAAATGCCGCCAAGCGCCCTCGCGGCCAAAGCCAATGAAAGAAAACGGCCAAGCGGGTTCTAAGGCCCGAAAGCAAACCATGAAGGCCCAGGAGGCCATGGAGACAATTAAAGCCCGGACGGCCATGGCCAGCCATGACCGTCCGGGCCGTCCCGGGTCGCTTGGGCCCAGGCCAGTGGGGGCCGCGTCTAGCCGTTAGGTTGGAACGTTAGATAAGAACCTTGGAAATCGCCTATTCTCAAAGCCGATTGAAGTTGCCTTTAGGGAAGGCGTTAACCAAAAAGGCTGGTTGATATGAATATCTTTAAAAAGTTGAACTTTTTCGATGAAGCCCCAAGAAATCCCTTACCCAATCGGATAGAAATCACGATTACGCCCGGTTCGGGAGACTTCCATATAATCCAGTATATATCTAGGGTTAACGGGGTCTTTACCATCTCCAGGGAGTTGACCCCGCCCGAGGAGATACCCATTAAAGCCGGAACGGGGCTTCTAACCGTGGAAATCTCGGAAAACACCGGGGCGGCCTTCGTTTCGTTTGCCAATAACCGCGGCGATATCCTCCACAAAAGCGAACTCATAACCCCAAAAGTCAGGGCCCCCAGAATCCACCTCTCAATGCCTTCGGGCAATCCCCAGGTTGGGGTCGAGTACAGGATTCTTTACCGCTTGGAAAACAAGGATCTTTTGAGGCAAGCCTCAATTAACGTAACCAGTCCATTGGGCGATAACCTTTTAAGCCGCGAACTGGACGGTAACGATCTTTCCTCCGGCTGCCTTGATCTATTTTTTATCGAAGTTGGGTTGGCCAGGGTTTCTTGCGTGGTTCTCCCAAACGATGACGACCTTGAACCCCAACTCTTGAACAAAGACTTGGAGATTGAGCCCAATGCCGGGTTGTCCCTTGATTTGTGGTGGGACAATCCTGCCAAACGGACCTTGGCCTGGAAAAGTAAGGGTTACCGCGATCTCTATCTTTTAATCGGAAACTCAAAAGCGCCCCTTCCGGCCGAGGAAGGCGTGATTGGCTCGTTTCCCTTTCTTTTGGACGCCGTGGCCATCGTCGGGACCACCCAATGGGGTCAAAGTGACACCGTTAACCTGGAATAAATCCTAACCTGGGTCAATATTACCCCTATTGGCCCAGTGAATAAATTTTTTCGCTAAATAACGCTACCAATTTCCCTTAAACTAACGTAAAAAAACCTCTTAGCTAAAGCGTATAAATTTTTATAAAAAATTAAACATTCGCGACTTTTATCCAGGTCATACCGGAGAGCCGTCAAAAAAAACCCAATTCGGTAACCCGAGCCTGACGAAAAATTTTGCAAAAGCCCCAGGCCAATAACCCAACCGGGCGAAAAATTGTGGGGCGGCAAAAGGCCCAGGGCGGCAACCGAGCCGCTCGCCGGCGTCGTTATCATTCTCGGACTTTTTATTCCCAATATCTTCAGGCCTTTGAGCCAGGAAAGGCGACCTGGTTTTATTAGGATAAATCAAGAGTTAGCCAACCGAGGGGCTAACTGAACGGATAAAAAAACCTTACCCAAATAACTAAGCGCGTCACAAAAAAACTCTAAAACAATAAATTTATTTTCTTTATATTTAAAAATATCTGTATATACAAACCATAATACATAGATTTTAAAGCCGCCTTTTGATAAGCCTTTCTCGTTAGTCTCTTATAACCGATCTAAAAAATTTAACTTACCTAATTGTTAGTATATAACTATCTTAAATACTTATTTTAAGTGTTTATACTAAGTCCAAGGTTTTTGGAGGTTAGGACAATGTCATATTCGGACAATTTTAAAGGGCAAAAAATATCTTTACCCTTCGTTTGGTTAGCCATCTTTTTTATGGCCGTCTTTGTTTTCCCCAGCCGCGATTTGGCTTTGGTGTGGGCTAATCCTGTGGAAGTGCTAATCGGAGAGCCGTCCTATGGCGACGAGACCGATATAGTATACGCCGAAGCGGAGGAATCTGATTTTATCAATTTCAGCCAAACCGGTAACGATATTGGTGACGGCGGTATCGATTATGGTTGGGGTGACATTGTCGATCCCTTTGGCGGCTCCGGCAAGGGGGTTATAACGAAAACCACGACCGGGACCTTTAACGATAACTTTAGCGCTAAGATACCCGTTAACCATCCCATCGCCATTAAACTAGAATCTGGCGATTTTGATTACAGCGTGGCCGGTGGCCTTATTATTTCTGACAAACAAGGTCTCGAATACGGGAACGCCTCCTACAATATCGTCATTATCATGCCTCAAGCCATAGTTGGATCAAATGGCACCGGTTCTGTTTTTGGCGGCTTGGTAGATTATGGCGTTAAGGGCCACGTAAAAGCCATTTATAATCAAGTAGCCATTCATTCAACGATTGGCCAAAACGTCTTTGGGGCTTTGTCTTTGGCAAAATCCGGCGTCGAGTCATTGGAAGTCTCCAACAACACGGTTTCGTTAATCTCTGAGGGTAACGTGACCAGCGAGGGGCCTTTCGATGGAATCGTCGCGGGCGGAGCCATTTGCGCCGGCGCGGGTTTATCTAACTGCGAAGCCACTTCCGGAACCGTCAGTGGCAATAACGTATTTCTTTATGGAAATTCGAAGGTTAAATCGGCTTATGGCGGTTACCATTATTATGGAGACGGTGGGGCTTTGGTTAAGCTAAACCAGGTTAACGTAGCGGCAACAAGTACGTATTCCGAAGCCATTGGCGGTTTAATACTTAAAGGCACGGGAACGGTAACTGAAAATACGGTTACGGTAGCTGGTTCTTTAAAACAATCCGCTACAATCGTTGGCGGAAAGATCGTTACGAGTTTGGATGCTACCAGTAACGTATCAAAAAACAAAGTAACAATTTCAGGAAACCTAAATTTAAGTGAAGTTATTGGTGGGGAAATTGGTTTTTTAGGCACGGTTATTAAAAATATAGTTAAGTTAAATAATGTTATAGATAGCGGTAATGTCACGGGTGGAAAAATACTAAAAAGTAATTACACAACCAATTTAATATCAGAAAATATAGTTAATATAACATCAAGTTCAATTTCTTTTAATATTTATGGGGGTACCATCGATGAGGGCGCGGGACAGATATCGAAAAATGAAGTTCAGTTAACCAATGTCACAGTCGGCTATGATGTTTTAGGTGGAATAATTCAAGTAAGTTATAACGATAAGAACCTAGTGTCAGAGAATAAAGTTACCATCTCCGGTGGTTCGATAGCCAAAATAGTTGGCGGTGGCGCGATTAATGGTGAAGGAACGGTAAAGGACAATCAAGTTACGCTAAATCAAGTCACGGTGACTGGGGATGTCTTTGGCGGACAATTGTCAGGGGGAGTCCCGGAGAGTCACAAACGAGAGATCTCTGGAAATATCGTCACCGTATCAGGCGGTTCTGTTAAGGGCGCCTATGGCGGATACGCGCAGTCTGGAAGTGTAACGGTAAAAGGAAATCAAGTTTCTTTGTCGGAAAATGTCGTTATAGGGACCTTTGCCGCCGGCGGATTTATAAAAAACGCTAGCGTGAATTACGCAAGTATTTTGGAAAACAATTCAGTTACCTTACAAGGCATAAATAATGATAATTTAAATATTTACGGCGCTTTTTGTGAATCAAATTGCACTATTGTTGATATTAACAACAATAAAGTTGTTTTTAAAGGTTTAGACGACGAGGATATTTCTGAAGTAATAAACGTTATAAATAATGTTTATGGCGGTTATACAAACGCCTCTGGTAATTTAGTCAAAAACAATACCATAACTTTTCAAAGCGGTCTAAATACGGTAAAAGGATCTACTTTTGCGGGCGGTACCCTAATAATTAGCGGTGGTCAAAACACCCTTGTGGGCGCCGTCAATACCGGGTCTACGGGAGGCTTGGCCATCTCCGGCGGCCAAACACAATTTCAATCAACCGCCTCGGCCGGGACCGGAATCAACATTTCCGGCGGGCAAACAATATTTTATCAAGTCGTCCAAACGTCAACGGGAGCGATTAACATTTCCGGCGGCCAAACGGAGTTTAAACAAAACGTAATCGGTTTGGGGACAAGCCAAATCGAGATATCGGGAGCCGGTACCAAGGTAACGTTATCTAGAACCGATGACACTCAAACGCTCACGGCTCCCAGCTTTTCCATGATCGGCGGAACTTTAACTTTTAGTTCCAATACCCCCGCAGTTTTAAATATCACCGGTAACTCAAAAGCTCAAATAAGCGGAACCGGCAAGATTGAATTTAATCAATCGTCCTCTGGAGCGTCCCTTGGAATAGAAAAAGGGCTAAATATCTTTGACGGCGGTTCGTTGGTTTTTAATTCAGCGGGCACCCTAAACGCTTCCGATTTAACCTTAAACGCCGGGGCTGACGTAATTTTTGGCGCCTCCGGAACCCTTTTGGCCACTAACGTGTTTATATATAGTCAGGCTAACGTAAGATTCAATAACTCCAATGGAAAGCTTGTTGGCAAAGAAAGTTTTAGCCTAGCCAATGGCAGCATGGTGACGCTACTTTCGAATGGGACTTTTGAATCCGACAACCTGATAACCAATGACGGGACTATCAACCTTGGTAAAAATATCTTAACCGTAACCGCCCCGGGCCTCACCTTTGGAGCCAACTCGGTCCTTTACGCCCAAATCGAAGGCGACGCCAATGGCCATATTACTGGTATTACGTTACAAAACGTCAGTTTTACCGAAGGAAGCCAGATCGTCTTGGTTGGCTTTAACGAAGACCCAGATTCTTGGCTAGACAAAGTTTTAATTCAAGCCATGGAATCAACGCAATTCGCCGGCGTGGATTATTTAGACCTAGGCACGGACTACGCCTTTAAAGTTAAAGACGGTTCCCTCATGGTCGCTAGCCTTAGCGATACCCCCGGCGAACAGCCCGGAGAACAGCCCGGTGAACAGCCTGGTGAGCAGCCCGGTGAGCAGCCCGGTGAGCAGCCCGGAGAACAGCCTGGTGAGCAGCCCGGTGAGCAGCCCGGTGAAC
>JAITLH010000165.1 GCA_031277995.1 Deltaproteobacteria bacterium | reverse complement strand
CCTTGGAACGTATCAATTTTGGGAGATTTTTAGTATAATTAGTTTACGTCCATCGCGAGCGCTCCTTACGTTTACTCTTCAAAGCGTTATTTTTTGAAGCGGGGCTTATTTTTTATCGCGAGTGACGCCCCCCGTCCGCGCCTCAAGGTATTTCGTTTTTTAAGGACATCGCCAAAAAAGCTTCACGCCAGGGCCTTAACGTAGTCGTTTTTTAGGGGCTCTCAAGATCCGCCTAATTTTAGGCCAAACGATCGTTGGTTTATCGAGACCATCGCCTCGGGTTCGCGCGTTAAAAATTCAGTTTTTTTTTAGGGACATGGTTATGGCCAATAAAAAAGTCGCTTCCAAACCGAGCCGGCCCGTTTTCTCCAGGACCCCGGCCGTGGTCGTTTTGGCCGCGGGCAAGGGGACTCGCATGAACTCCCCCTTGCCCAAAGTGCTTCACCCGCTCATGGGGCGGCCCATCATCGCCCACGTCCTAAACGCCGTCCGCTACCTAAACCCCGAAAGGCTAGTGGTGGTGACCGGTTTTGGGGCCGAGCGGGTCGAGGAAACGATCGCCTCCTACGGGCCGAGGATCGTTAGGCAAAAGGAACTTAAGGGCACCGGCCAGGCGGTTCAGGCGGCCACCGAGGCTTTAAAAGACTTTAACGGCCCCGTGGTCATACTCCCGGGGGACGTCCCTTTGATTTCGCCCCAAACGCTCTTGGATTTTTTGGACGCCCACCAGACCTTAAAGACCCGGCTAAGCGTCTTAACTTGCCTCATGAAAGATCCCACCGGTTATGGCCGAATCATTAGGGATAAAAATGGTTGGTTGGAAAGAATCGTTGAAAACAAGGACGCTTCCCCCGAAGAACTGGCCATTGACGAAATCAATAGCGGCGTTTACGTAATCGATTGCCAAACCCTTAAAGACAATATTTTTAACCTCAAACGCGACAACGCCCAAAAAGAATACTACCTAACCGACATCGTGGCCGAGGTTAGGTCCAAGGGCCATCTGGCCTCGGCCGTCCAGAGCCCCGATTACCTGGAAGTCCAGGGCATCAACGATTGCCGGGAACTGGCCTTCGCCCAAACGGTTTTGCGCTGCCGGGTAAACGACAGTTGGCTTTTTTCCGGCGTGGTCATGGAAGATCCGGCCACCACCTACATCGAGCCCAGCGTCAAGCTCTCCAGCGGGGTCCGTTTGGAGCCGGGGGTCATTTTGACCGCCAATACCAAGGTGGGCGCCGAGGCGGTCGTCGGGGCCTACAGTTACCTTAGAAACGTCGAACTGGACGACGCGGTCAAACTCGGCCCGTTCATGAACCTTGAAAATCTACGCTTTACCGCCGACGGCCATATCTACGCCCTAAACGACCAAGGCGAAATAGTTGGCGAGGAATATTGCCACTTTACCGACGACGATGACCAAGGCTTCCCGCCGGATTTCCCCTCGGGGGAACCGGGCCCAAAAAAGGCCCCGGCCCAGGCCAAGCCGGCCAAAGCCCCGGCCAAGGCCAAGGACGCGCCCAAGGGCGCGGCCAAGGGCGCCAAAGGCAAAATAGCCAAGACCCCGGCCAAAGTGGGGACCAAAGGAAAACCCCGGGGATAATCGGGCCCGAATAAGGGCTTAATTTGAAAGGGAACGATTTCGTTAAGTAAAAAATTAATTAAGTAAAGTTATAAATGATGTTCCGGGGGGCGTTTTTTGGTTACGGGGAGCGGGATTTAGTGGCTAGCGGGGTTGGTTTTTCATGAATTTTCGAAGGTTATTTTGCCATGGGCGTTTTTTTTGGTAGAATGTAACGAAATTGGGCTGGGTTAGTTTTTGGCCGCCCGCTTGTTTGTTTTGGGGCGTTGGCTAGGTCCGGGTGGGCCGGGGCCAGATTGGCCCAGGGCCAAGTTGGCTTGGGCCGGGATTTTTTTGCGGTGGAGTTTGAAATGGACGCGAATGGGCTTTGGGGAGTGGGGGAGGCCATTTTGGTCCAAACGATTAGGCTAAATCTAAGAGGTTGCCAACGTGCGAGATGATTTAGTGGAAAGACCCCTTCCGATTAACGGAGAAACCCCCCATTTTAGAAGGGAAATCGACGAACAGCCAAACGTTTTGGCTTATACCTTGGCGCAGTTTTTGGGGCATAATTTCCAGCTTAAGATGAATAAGCCCCCTTTGGACGATCAGAGCCTGAAGCTTATAACCAAGACTTACATCACCGGTTGCGGGACCAGTTACCACGCCGGGCTTACGGCCAGGTACCTAATCGAGGAACTGGCCCAGATCCCCACCGTCGTGGAACCCGCCTCGGAATGCGGCCGGCATCACCTTTTGGTCGACGAGACCACCTTGGCCGTGGCCGTGTCCCAGTCGGGCCGCAGTCCCGAGACCTTGGCCGCCTTGGAGTTGGCCAAAAAAAGGGGCGCCCAGACCCTGGCCGTGGTTAACGAAACCGATAGCCCCTTGACGGAAGCGGCCCGCGGCACCATTTTCACGCTGGCCGGAAAGGTCCATTCCCAGGCCTCCACCAAAGCCTTTACCACCCAATCGCTGGTCTTGGCCCTAATGGGCTTAAGGCTGGCCCAGAGCCGGAACTTACTTCGCAAGGAATGGCGCCAAGAAATCGAGAGTTTCGCCCGCATCCCCGAGTTAATCAGGGAAGCCTTGATGAAAAACGATTTGGACCACAAGGTTTTTGAGGCGGCCAAGCTATTAAACGCCTATTCCCAGGCCTTTATTTTGGCCCGGGGCCATTTGCTGCCCATGGCCTTGGAGGGGGCGTTAAAGTTAAAGGAAGTGGCCAAGATCCACGCCGAGGGCTATTTGGTCGGAGAGTTTGGCCACGGGCCCTTGGCCATGGCCGGTCCCCGAACGCCCATAATCATGTTTTCTTTCTCGGACGAGCAGGAGGCCGGTAACCTGGCCCTGGCCTTGGAGCTTAAATCCAGGATCGCCCCGCTGATTCTCATTACCGAGGACGGTCTCAAAAAAGACAAGGCCGTGGAAAGCGTCGCCGACATCACCTTGCTTTTGCCCCAGGTGCCTTTGCGTTTAAGGCCCATGGTGTCGGTGATCCCCTTGCAGCTTTTGGCCTATTATTTGGGGCATACCAGGGGTTACGACGTGGATCATCCGGGCGGGACCTTGCAACCCGACCTGACCCGGCCGGCCAGAAAGCCCTCGAGGGTCAAAAAAGGCGTCAACGGCACCATCATTCATTCCTAGAAGTTTTTTTGGGCGAAAGGCCGCCAAACCCTGGGGTTTGCCGGCGTTTCGCGCCTGGGCTTTAAAAATCGCTAAGTAACCCCTTTACCCTGCCCTCGGGAAAACCCGAAGGGCTTTTTCTATGGGAGGGGCCAAAACCGGGCGCGATTTTTGGGGCCATGGGCGTTTTTTTTCTTGACAGTTTTTTTTGGGGAGTTTTTCGCGAGATGAGGGTTTTATCAGGCATCCAGCCTTCGGGCAGTCTACACATCGGTAACTTTTTTGGCATGATGAAGTCGATGATCGGCTGGCAGGAAAAAAGCGAACTATTTTGCTTCATCGTAAACCTCCACGCCCTGACCACGGTTTCCGACGGGCCGTTATTGGCCGCCAATACCTTGGAAGCGGCCATGGATTTTTTGGCCCTGGGGCTGGACCCGGAAAAATCTTATTTTTGGGTCCAGGGGGACGTCCCGGAGCACGCGGAACTGACCTGGATTTTGCATAACCATACCTCCATGGGCTTACTTGAACGCAGCCATTCCTACAAAGACAAGATCGCCAAAAATTTGACGCCCAATCACGGCCTATTCGCCTACCCCGTTTTGATGGCCGCGGATATCTTACTTTACCAAGCCAATTTGGTGCCCGTGGGCCGCGACCAAAAACAGCACCTGGAAATAGCCCGGGACATCGCCGGTTCCTTTAACCACGTCTACGGTGAGACCTTCGTTTTGCCGGAAGCCGGAATCGACGAGGAGTTGGCCACGATCCCCGGCCTGGACGGCCAGAAAATGAGCAAAAGTTACGGAAACGCCATCGACATTTTTTTGGAAAAGGACGAACTAAAGCGCCGGGTCATGGCCATAGTGACCGACGCCAAGGCCGTTTCCGACGTCAAGGACCCCGAGACCTGCAATATTTTTGGCATCTATAAACTTTTCGTTGACGACCAGGCCCAATCCGAGCTAAGGGAGCGTTACCTAAAGCCCGGGCTTAAATACTCTGAGGTCAAAAAAGAACTGGTCGAGATCATTTGGGATTATTTCGCCCCCTATCGGGACAAGCGTAGGTATCTGGCCAAAAACCCCGACCAGGTCAGGCAAATCATGGCCGCCGGGGCCCATAAGGCCCGGGCCGTGGCCATCGTCACCATGGACGCGGTCAGGGAAAAGGTCGGCCTGATTTATTGAGCGCGCCCCTCAGCCAAAAATCCCGCCAAATAAAAAGCTCCGATTCGCCGTCAAATCAAGGCGAATCGGAGCTTTGGTTTTTTGGGGGGCCCATTTGGGCGGGGCCGGGGTTCGGTTTACTGAACCCCGGTGATGGCCACTTGTTGGTTGACGTGGATCTCCACGCGGCGGTTTCTGGCCCGCCCGGCCCGGGTGGCGTTGGTTTCGATGGGTTCGCTTTCCCCGCGGGACTCCTCGGCTAGGCGACTGGGGGAGACGCCGTTTCTGACCAGTTCCCGGATGACCGCTTGGGCCCTTCTAAGGCCCAGGCCGTAATTGTAGGCGTCGGTTCCGACGTAATCGGTGTGGCCCACCACCCTGACGTTAACGCCGGGGTTATTGGCCAAAACGCGGGCGGCCTGCTGGATGTGGGGCAAAAATTCGCTCTTTATGACGGACTTATCAAAGTCAAAGAAGGCGGCGTAGGCCACGATCCAGCAGCCGCGCTCATCGACCGGGGCGCCCAGCGGGGTGCCGGGGCATTGGTCGCGGTCATCGGGGACGCCGTCTTGATCCTCGTCGCCGATGGGCTGGTTTCTGCAGGAACGGCCGTCAATCAAACGTACCAGATCGTATTGGCTTGACATCATGGCCCAGTCTTTGGCCGTGGCCCCCTTAAAGTCGGTGGCGTTACAGGAGGCCCCGTTATTAAGCAGCACCGTCGCGACGTCGTAGCGTCCGGTCTGGGCGGCCCAGTGCAGGGCGGTGGCCCCGTATTCGTCCGGGGAGTTAACCCGGGCCCCGGCCCGCAACAGTAAGTTAACCGCGTCCTTTCTGCCCAAATAAACGGCCCAGGTCAAAATGGGCCAGCTGGCGGAGTTAAAGGGCTGCTTTAGGATGGCCAGATCCTTTCCAAAAACCGTTTCGGGCTTAAGGCCGAGCCTTGAGAGGCTAACGTTGGGGTCGGCCCCTTGGTCGCGGGAGACGGCCATGCCATTTATGTTGTTTTCGGCCAAACCGAAAAACAGACCCTGATCGGCCACCAATTGTCTGGCCAGTCGGACTTCGGGATCGTATTGGGCGATGGCGTCCACGCCCAATAAGAGCGACAGGCCCAGGGAAATGGTCATGAAGGCGACCATGGCGGCCAAATAGGTCAGCAGTTTTCTCATGGTAAAACTCCGCTGTATGATTCCTAGCCCTTTTGGGGCTTATTATTTTTGGTCAAGGCCCTTACCCTATATGGGTAACGTCGGGGCGACGTCGGGGCGACGTCGGGGTAACGTCAGTGTAACGACAGGGCGATGGGGGGAGACCTTATCGTCCCAAACGTTTTAGGCAATCATGGCCTAGACGGGCTCGATTAAGTCCGACCCCCCACAAACCCGGGGCCAAAAACAGGGCTGAAAAGAACGAAACCGAAAGGCAATGGGCCCAAAAGCTTTTGGGCCAAAAGCCCTTGGTCCCCAGTTTTTGGGCCCAATGGGCCCAGGGGACCAAGAACGGGGCTTATTTGTATTCCACGATTACTTTGGGCTGGGCCTGCAAAATGGCCACGCTGGCCACTTCCGATTCCGAGCGGCCGCAGGGGAGGGATAGCTCAAAGGAGACGGAGTTGCGGCGTTCGTTTATGGCCCGGGCGGCGAAGGCGGTGATGTCAAAGGTCACCCAACCGGGCTGGGTGGCCGGGGTGGTGACCGAGGCGCCCAGGCTCTGGAAGGCGTCCGAGATCATTTGCCGTCCCCTAAGCTGGGCCGCTTGGGTAAAGTAATTGACGTTGTCGTTGACCCGCACGGCCAAAACGGCCCTCTGCACCACGGCCAAATCGGGATAGGTGGCCATGTCAAAGTTCATGGTCAGGGTAACCGAGTGTCCCGGCAGGCCCGAGTAGTCGCAGCTCTCCGCCGAGGGGGTGAGGTTGGCGCAGCCCAAAACCACGCTCCGAAGGCCCTTGGTTTTGTGGGAGTTTAAGGGGGCCTCGATCCAGGCGCCCATGTCAAAGGGCTCCAAAGCCACCTTGCAACTGTCGGCCCTGGCCGCGTGGTAAACCGAGCCCAGGCCCTTGACGTCGTTAAAGTAGCGGCCGTCGCAGGTCCTAAAGGTCTTGACCGGGGCCGTGGGGGCCATCATGGGGGTGCAGGCCGCGTACGATATTGACATTACGATTGCCACCAGGGCCGAAATGACTAAAGCTCTGATCATGTTTTTCACCTGAAATACCCTCGACTGGCCGTTTGGGGAGTGTTCGCCCGCGGCGTTTTTTGTTTTTCCCGCTTTGGATCTTCCCAATGGTTTAAGGGGCTTAACCAAATTAAAGCCTGTTTGGCCGGCCAAATCAAGGGTGAAATTGGCCCTTAAGTTGATGACGGTATAATCAAAAGGGTTATTCGCTCGTATGATCTTTGGCGCCGAAGGTTTTTCGGGCCTTTGGCGCCCTAAGTCATCACTGCCCCGGGGAGACGTAAGTGTCGGGCGGTTCCACGTAGGGAGCGTCCAAACGGCGTTCCGGCCCCGGCTCGATGGGCACGAAGACGAAGATTTTGTCGGAAACGAGAATGGGATCCTCGGAATAGCCAATGTGGGCCACGTAAGTCACGGGCTCCAAATCGTTGGTGTGATCGACCCTGGTATTGGCCTTGGTCCGGTTGGAAACGTAGCCGGCCGCCGGGACGCTACCTTCGACCCTGGCCCCGATGGTGATGGTCCCTTTGAACTTTATGATGTTCCCAAGGGGTTTGCCGTAGTTGGGGCTGTTTTTGTCGGGTTCGTGGATGGCGTTACCGATGGAGTAAACCGGAAAGGAGCGAAAGTAGGGATCGGCTTCCTCGTAAGTTTCGGAGTCGAGGATCTTGGCCAGATCGTTTGTGAAGCGGACGATGATGTTGTCGCCGGTGGAAAGTAGCGTCCGTCCCCAGTCGGTTTTGGCAAAGCCGTCCCGGGTGATGCCGGTGTCCCCCAGCTCCATCGAGGCGATGACTTCCCCAACCGGGCGCACCTCGTAATAACCGTAGACGAGTTCCTTGGTGATGGGGTCGCGGCGGTTGATTTTTACGCGCCAAACGCCCGTGCCGCCCAGGCCCCTGACGTCGGCCCCGAAGGTGACGTATTTGGGGAAGGCTTTTTCCAGTAGCTTATTGGTTTCGTAGAGGGCTTGCGGGCTAAACTCCGGCAATGGCGGCATCTCGACGGGCTTGCGCAGGTTTAAGGTATCTTCGGAGAAAAGGTAGATTTTCTCGCCGGGGGTTAACCTTTTGGGATTGGACAGAAAGTTTCGGTTGGCCGTAAGGAGCCTCGAGCCCAGGTTGGACTTGCCGTAAAAGCGCTTGGCGATTTTATTGGGCGTGTCGCCCTTTTGTACAACGTAACTCTGGGTCACTTGGGCATCGGCCTTGGGCGCTATGGCCAAACTTAGGGCCAAAGCCAAGGCCAGGACCAAAGTCAGGGCCGGCACCAAGGCCAGGGCCGGGATCGGCCCGGCGTAAAAAATGGCGCGAAGACGTTTCATAAGGTTCACCCAACGTTTCCCCTAACCGTGGTCGGGGGAGTAATATAACCCAAAAATCTGACCCAAGCCTTTTAATTATTTCCCGTTAAAGTATCGTTATTCGGAAAGTAGGTCAGTTTTCTTTTAATGTTGACGGACTTTGAGGATCAAAGCTAAGCTAGAAAGTCAACACGGGAGGATTGTTTGTCGCCTAACTAAATGTTTTTAGTTAAACGCTTAAACCAAAATCAGGGGTAATATCTAGGCCAGGGCAATCGATGTTACACGACATATAGTTCGTCCCTAGCCTTGGCAATCAATATCTAGCGTAAATAAAGCAATTATCTAGAATTGCGATCAATTGGCTGCTAAATTTGTCGTAAATATGATAAACTTAAAAACCAGAGAATGTCAATATTTTTTTGAATCTAGGTTCTTGGTGGATCGAAATACACCCCCTTGGGGGATTTGCCAGGGTTAGCCGGCCCTATGATCGATCCCAGACCGCCCCTAAGTTAGTGTCCGATTAGCCAAAATGCCCAAAGTCGCCATGGCGCTTGGGGCGCGGCCTAACTTTAGGCGATAAGGACTTTTTTTGGGTCCCTTGAACAAGGCGCCTTTTCGCCGCTTTATTTTACTGGCAATCTTGAGGTAAATCGGGTAGATCTAAGTGGAGTATCGTATCTTTTGGCTTTTTCATTCCCGGGGCGAAAAACCGACCCGGCCCCGGTGGGGCGGCCAAGCGCCTTAACCCATGGGGGTAACCTTAGTCGCTTTATTCGCTAAAAAAGTTTTTAAAGTTTGCTTTTATCGGGGGGCCTTAGGCCTAAATTTCTGGCCAAAGGCGACGGCCCCTGGCCTTTTCGCGAATAAAAAGACCTTCTATCGAGGGCCAATGGTACCATAATTAAGCTTTCTTTCAAAACTTTTTTATTCGGGGCCCAACCAAATTCGCCCCCTCCGACCGCTTAGGCTTCAAAGCCCCTGGTCTCTTATCGGCCCAAGGGCCCGGTTAGATAATTTTTTGGCCTTAATTGGCTTTCCCGGCGGGGCGAAATTTCGGCCCTGAGGTGAGTCCGATTAACCCCTTTTTTCCAAAACTTTTTTACTTAGGAGTATTTGACCATTCCCGAGACATCGATAAAAAACGGCGCCCAGGGCGTCCGTAGGGTAGCCGTCATCGGGGCGGGGGCCTGGGGCACGACCTTGGCCCTCCACGCCTCGCGCCAGGGCTTGGCCGTGAGTTTATGGGCCCGCCGGCCACAATTGGCCGAGCGGTTAAGGCTGGAAAGGGAAAACGTCGAGTTTCTCCCGGGCCACAAACTTCCCGGCAACATGATTATTTCCAGCGACCCCGAGGAAGTGGCCCTAGGGGCCGAGACGGTCGTTTGGGTCGTTCCCAGTCACGCCTTTAGGGCGGCGGCCAAGCTGATTTTGCCCAAAACCAAGCCCGGGGCCGTTCATTTAAGCGCCTCCAAAGGCATCGAGGACGAAACTTTTTCGACCATGACCTCGATTCTAAAGCAGGAAGCCGGGGGCGAGATCTTGGCCGGGGCCTTATCGGGCCCCAGTTTCGCCAAGGAAGTGGCCAGCGGCCTCCCCACGGCCGTGACCCTGGCCTTTGAGTGCCAAAACACGGCCAAAATGGTCCAGACGCTCCTATCGGCCCCGGGGTTTAGGCTCTACACCTCCCAGGACGTCCAGGGGGTCGAGCTGGGCGGGGCCCTAAAAAACGTCTACGCCATCGCCGCCGGCATCTCCGACGGCCTAAATTTGGGCCTAAACGCCAGGGCCGCCTTGATTACCCGCGGCATCAATGAAATGAGTAGGCTGGCCCGGGTCATGGGGGCCAATCCCATGACCCTAAGCGGCCTTTCGGGCATAGGCGATCTGATCCTGACCGCCACCGGGGAGCTTTCCAGAAACAGGCGGGTGGGCCTCCGTATCGGTTTGGGCGAAAAACTCTCCGACATCGTGTCCGGCAGCCACGAGGTGGCCGAGGGCGTCCGCAACGCCAAAAGCGTTTGGGGCCTGGCCCAGGCCAAGCAAGTGAGCCTCCCCACGGCCCGGGAAGTGTTTCGGGTCCTCTACGAAAACAAACCCCCCAAACAGGGCCTGGTTGACCTTTTGACCCGGCGCCTTAAGGACGAACTCCCGGCCGACCTCCTTTTGTGGGGCCAGGGCTAACTTTTCCCCCCCCACCTCCTCGGCCGGGGCCCAACGCCCCCGGCCCCGGGGGCTAATTCCCGCCCCATTTACTTACCCTTTGGGGCTAACTTCTTTCTTGGGGTCAGGCATGACTTTTTCGGGCGCTCGCCGTTTGGGCTTAATGGGCGGGACTTTTAATCCAGTCCACCTGGGACATTTGCGGGCCGCCGAGGAATTGACCGAGTATCTAAACCTGGACCGGGTGGTTTTCATGCCCTCCTTCAAGCCGCCCCACAAACCCGGACTGAACTTGGCCTCTTTTGACCACCGGCTGACTATGTTAAAATTGGCCGTGGAAGGCCAGCCCATTTTCGCGGTCTCGGAGCTGGAGAGCGCTTTGCCCGGACCCAGCTACACCGTCAATACCCTTAAAGCCGTGTCGGAAAAGCTTGATCCGGGCGGCGAGCTTTTTTTCATGGTGGGCTTCGATTCCTTCCAGACCCTTAGCAAATGGTACCTTCACGATCGCTTACTTGGCCTGGCTTCCTTTTCCGTTTTTAGGCGGCCGGGCCTGGGTTCGGAACTCGCCTCGGTCGGCGAGATCTTAACCAAACTTTTGGGGCCTCCCCTGGAGGTCAAAGTCGACTCCGCCGGCCGCAGCGGGTCCTTCGTTTTTCCAAACGCCAAGCCCATTCACTATTTCGCCGACTGCCTTTTGGAAATTTCCTCCACCGACCTACGAAAGCGCCTAGACTTGGGCACTTCCGTACGTTACTTGGTGCCAGAAAAGGTGAGAGAATATATAGCCGTAAACGCTCTATATCACCGTTAATCATTTACGCATAAGAGGCGCGGATGATATCCAAAAAACCAATCCTCGAAAACCCGCAAGATTCCCCCACCCCGGCCGAGGCCGCTCCCATCAGCCCCCCGGTCCCCAAACCCCCTGCCCCCAGAGCCAAAACCTCCGCCCCCAAAGCGGCGGCGGCTCCCAAA
>JAITLH010000077.1 GCA_031277995.1 Deltaproteobacteria bacterium | reverse complement strand
TCAAGAGCATTTGCGACTATCTCACCAACTACATCAACGACCCCCAGGCCCAGTCCAAGGGTTGGTATAACCAACAAGCCCTGGTTTCCTTAAGCGCCTACTCGATCATGGCCCTGGCCAAAGCCGGCCGCGAGGTTAACTCCTATATTGAAGTTTTCATAGAAAATAAAGAAAACCTGCCCGCGGTCGATCTCATAAACCTTATTAGGGCCATCGGCTACATGCCCCAATTTACCGGCCGCGGCCAGCTACTAATCGACTCCATTACCATTTTGCAAAATCACTTCCACGTCACGGCGGGCCAGACCCAGCTAACCGAGGTTCAGCGAAGCCCCTGGATCTGGTCCGATAACGACAAAGCCACCGCCTTGGCCCTTTTGGCCTTAACCGAAACGGCCATCCACAATGAATTCGTGCCCGGCCTAATCAGAAACCTAGCCGGCAAGGCCTCAAGGGGAAGTTACTCGTCAACCCAATCAAACGTCTATACCCTCATGGCCTTGTCAAACTACATCGAGAAAACGGAAGTGGAACTCCCCAAAATCTCGATTACGGCCCTACTCGACGATACGGAATTTTTAACGGCGGCCTTCACTTCGCCCATTAACCCCGCCCTTACCAAAACCGAGCCCTTGGCCAATCTCGCCGAGACCAAAGCCGTTAACATCAATACCCAGGGAACCGGCCAGGCCTACGCCACCGTAAAACTTACCACCGCCCCCGTCCAAGCCGATCTCACGGCCGACACCTCCAGCGGTCTCTATCTTTCCCGCTCCTATGAGGTCATAAGGCCCCAAAGCGACCTCCCAATCCAAACCAACTTTGAACGCGGCCAGGTGGTTAAGGTCACCGTGACCATGATGACCCCAGAACAACGACATGATCTGGTCCTAGAAGACAAGATCCCCGCCGGCTTTGAGGCCATTAACCTGACCTTCCTCTCCGAAGATCAGACCCTAATCCCCCAACTTAACCAAGAAATCAGCGGCTGGAAGTACAATGACTTTTTCTGGTATTACCACCAAGAAGTCTGGCCCGACCGGGTCTCGGTCTACGCCGACTACCTCCCCGCCGGCGTCTATACTTTCTCGTACCTAGTAAGGCCCATCACCATCGGCACCTACCATGTCCCCGGCCCCAAGGCCGAGGAAATGTACTACCCTGAAATCTACGGCCGGGGCCAAGGACAAACCCTAACCATAGGCCCCTCAAGCCCCAATTAACCCCCCTATCCTCCCCAGGCAAGGCCCATTTTTGTAGGGCCTTGCCTGGGGAGGGATTTTAACCAAGCGCTCCCAGGGCATGTTGGCCTATCCTCCCGCAAACCTACAGAATTGAAAAATACAGCTTTAACCATGACACAACTAAGCGAAAAACAAACCGTATCAAATATAGGCAAGGATAAAACTAAAATTCTCTCTCTTGATTTAATATTTCGAAACGAACTAGAGCGCCGCGGTCTGGTAACGTATACCTCTAACGACAACGAGGTTTTTGGAAAACCAGAGTTTACCTTTAAAGCACGGAAAATAGCTGTATTCTGTAACAGGGAGTCAAGACAAGGTTTTTACAGAACACCCAACAAAATCGACGGAGTTAACACAAAACTCAACCAAGAAGGATGGACGGTTTTTCAGTTTTCTGAAAACCAAATTATTAACAACGTTCCAGCATGCGTTTATAAAATCGAAAAAATTTTACGCCAAATTCCTGAAGCCCCTTATTTAACCGTAGATTTATGTGCCGGAATCGGTGGAATTCGTCGTGGGTTTGAACGTACTGGTCACTTTAAAAATGTCTTGTCGGCCGAAATAGATAAGTATGCTTGTGAAACATATGAGCATCTTTTTAAAGAAAATCCATTAAATGATTTAACTACGGATTCTTTTAAACAAATTATAGCCAAAACTCCATATGATATTCTTCTATCTGGATTTCCATGCCAAACTTTCAGTAAAGTTGGCCGTGGAGAAGGTTTTACAAATGAGGAAAAAGGTAAAATATTTTTTAATTTAGCAGATATAATTAATGTAACACGCCCTTGTGCATTTTTATTTGAAAATGTAGCAAATATTGCCACTAGAGATAATGGTAAAACATTTAAAATAATTTTAGATACTTTAGAAAATAAATTGAAGTATAAAATAATTGGAGTAACCAAATCTAATAAAAATTCTTTAATATATGATTATAAAGATTTTATCTTAAATTCCCGTAATTTTGGTATTCCTCAAAATCGTCCACGTACTTATATAATCGGATTCGATCGTGAACGTTTCTATCCAGACAAACTGGATCTATTGCCCGTAAAACTTCCTACCAAAAAAGAAGGTCAACTTATTATGACCTTTAACGATATATTAGATAAAGATGTTGAACCTAAATATTATCTTTCTTCAGGATTACTAAATACTTTGAAAAAACACCGAAAAAGAGAAAAAAACCGTGGTAACGGATATGGTTATAGAGTAGTCAATGACCCTGATGTTGAACTTCCAATAGCAAGTGCATTACTAGCGACAGGAGGTTCAGGAAGAGAACGCAATCTTATATACGATCCAAGAAAAGGTATAGTGGGGTTGCAAGTTAAAGAAAAGAAAAGTCCGTTAAACGCTGAAGGAATACGGGTTATGACCCCTATGGAATGGGGCAAACTTCAAGGATTTGTTAATTATGCTTTCGTGGAAAACGGGGTCGATAGATTTTCATTTCCCACAGAAATATCAAATATTCAAAGGTACAAACAATTTGGTAACTCAGTTACTATTCCAGTAATAGAAGAATTAGCACAATTTATATTCTTTTGCTTAATAATTCTTAGAAAATAAATTTTGTTTATATAAACCAATTAATTATGTTAAAAAGAACTAAAGAACAAACTGGCTTTATCATGAGCCATATCAGGAGCAAAAATACCTCTCTGGAACGGAGGTTTAAGGCCGAACTTGACCGCCGGGGCCTCAAAAAATACACCGAAAATGACCAGGATGTTTTTGGCAAACCCGACTTCACCTTCAAGAAACCCAAAATCGCCGTCTTTTGCGATAGTGAATTTTGGCACGGCTACGAATGGGAGACCGAAAAGTACAGAATTAAAACTAACTCTGATTTTTGGTACGCTAAAATCGAGCGTAACCGGACCCGTGACGTTACCGTAACCGATCGACTCCTAGCCGATGGTTGGATAGTCCTTAGGTTTTGGGGCAAACAAATCCAAACCAACGTCGCCGCTTGCGTCGACGAGCTTGAAAAACTCTTAGCTACCCCCAAGAAAAAAACCCCAAAAACCCCAAAAAAACTTAAACCTACCAAAAAACCCTGACCGCGATACCCCCCAGGGGCCCTATCACCTATCACCGGATGTCCCTCCCCCGATATCCTAAATCCCCTCTGGCCTCCCTCCCCTCGCCTTCCGCCTAGACCAAATAAAAAAACCCCAAGCGTCTCCGCCGGGGGTTTTAGAAAACTTAATAAATTTCGTTACTTATCGGTATATCGCCTTTGCCTAGGCTCTTTTCCTAAAAGGGGCCCCTAAAACGACCCCCTCCATTTAACCCAAAAAGCCTAACCAGTGACTAAACCAAACCACCAGTAGCCAAAGTGCTTAATAATCCTCGAAAACGGCTCCGGTATTGGCCGAAGTTACCATTTTGCGATAGCGCCTTAAAACGCCGGCCGGGACTGGTTTTTCCAAGGGCTTAAAGGTTTTTCGCCTCTCGTTTAGTTCTTTTTCGTCAACCTCGACTTCCAGCTTATTGGCCGGTATGTCTATCGAGATGATGTCGTTTTCTTTGATTAAGCCAATCGCTCCCCCGGCCGCGGCCTCGGGAGAAATATGCCCGATTGAAGCGCCCCTGGAAGCCCCGGAAAAGCGGCCATCGGTTATTAAGGCCACGCTTTCATCCAGACCCATCCCGGCCAAGGTGGCCGTGGGAGTTAGCATTTCCTTCATGCCCGGCCCGCCCTTTGGGCCTTCGTAACGAATCACTATAACGTCGCCAGGTTTGATTTTTCCAGCCAGTAGGCTCCCGGTGCATTCTTCTTCGCTATCAAATACCCTGGCCGGTCCTTTATGGACCATCATTTTTGGCAGAACCGCCCCTTTCTTAACCACCGCCCCGTCCGGAGCGATATTTCCCCACAAGATGGCCAAACCCCCGTCCGGCGAGTAAGCCGTTTTGGGTTCCCTAATGACCTCGGGGTTTTTTATCTCGGCTTGGGCCAAGTTTTCGCCCAGGGTTTTTCCCGTGACGGTCAAGGTGTCTCTGTTTAAGACCCCCAGGGCGTCAAGCCTTTTTAAAACCCCGTAAACGCCTCCGGCCATGTCTAGGTCCACTAGGCAATCCGGCCCCGCCGGGCTAAGCTTAACCAAGTGGGGGGTGGCTTTACTGATTAGGTTAATGTCATCTAACGAAAGCTTTAAACCCGCCTCATGGGCTATGGCCAATAGGTGAAGGACGGTGTTGGTTGAACAGCCCAGGGCCATGTCGGCTTTTAAAGAGTTTTGCAGGCTATCCGCGGTCACGATATCCTTTGGCTTAACGTCGTTTTGATAAAGCCGCATAATTTGGGTTCCGGCCTCTTTGGCTAGCCTGATTCTCTTGGCGTTTACCGCGGGAATGGTGCCGTTTCCGGGCAGGGCCAAGCCAATGGCCTCGGTCATGCAGTTCATCGAGTTTGCCGTAAACATGCCGGCGCAAGAGCCGCAGCCTGGGCACGATTCGTCTTCTATTACCTTGACTTCCTTATCGGTCAGCTTACCCACCGAGGCCATGCCCACGGCCTCAAAGGTGTTTGACAAGGTCAGCTTTTTGCCCGTTGAAAAACTGGGCATCATGGGCCCGCCGCTTACGAAGATGGAAGGAATGTTAAGCCTCAGGGCGGCCATGATCATGCCCGGGACAATCTTGTCGCAGTTGGGGATAAAAACCAAGGCGTCAAAGGGGTGGGCCGTGGCCATGATCTCCACCGAATCGGCTATGTTTTCTCGGCTAACCAGAGAAAACTTCATGCCGACGTGACCCATGGCTATCCCGTCACAAACCCCTATGGTCGGAAAAACCAAGGGCGTACCGCCAGCCGCGGAGACCGATAGTTTCACGGCCTCGGCTAGGGTATCCAGGTGAACGTGGCCAGGAATAACCTCATTTTTTGGGTTGACGATCCCGATTATGGGCCTTTCCAATTCGGCGTCGGTCAGTCCCAGGGCCTTAAAAAGAGACCGGTGAGGAACTCTAGTCAAGCCTTCCTTCATAAGTGAACTACGCATCTAATCTCCTTTAAACGCGTTATTGTGCCAAACTCGCATGGTAAGCGCGTTTAAATCCGTCAATGGAACGATTTATTTTATCCAGATCGAGGCACAAGCTAAGTCTAAAATAGCCTGGTTTGGAAAAACCCGAGCCAGGCACGGCTAATATTAACTCTTTTTTTAACGTTTCAATGAAAGCCAAGTCATCTTCCACCGGACTTTTTGGAAACAGATAAAAAGTCCCCTGGGGATCTACCAAGTCATAGCCGATGTCCCTTAGGGCTCTGGCCAGGGTGGTCACCCTCTCTTGATAAATGCCTATGTCCACGCTTTCTTCCAAAAGTTCCGCCACCACCCTTTGGGCCAAGGCCGGGGCGTTAACGAAACCCAAAATTCTATTGGCTAGCGTAGCCGCGCCTATAAACTCATTTAATCCTTTAATCATGGGATTAATACAAAGATAACCAATTCTTTCCCCGGCCAAAGAAAGATCCTTGGAAAAAGAAGTCACCACCAGACTATTTTCATAGGCGTTAAAAACCGAAGGAACTTCCAGGCCCCCAAAGACAATCTTCCTGTAGGGCTCATCGGAAATCAAAAGCAATTCGCGGGAATATTTTTTGGATTTTTCCCTTAGAACATCAGCGATTCCCCTTAGCTCCTCTAACGTATAGACCACGCCCGTGGGATTATTGGGGGAATTAACGATCAAAGCCCTGGTTTTTTCCGTTATGGCTTCCGAAATCTTTTCCAAATCGGGCCTAAAATGGTCATCGGTACCGGCCACGACGATTTTCGCCCCATGATTGTCAGCGTAAAACCCATACTCCATAAAAAATGGGGCCAAGACAAGCACTTCATCCCCGGGATCTACCACGGCTTTTAAGGCCACGTTAATCGCCCCCGCCGCCCCCACGGTCATAATCACCATTTCCGGCCCAATGGACTCCCCATGGATCTTACTTAAATAGCCCGCTAGCCTACGCCTTACCAAATCCAAGCCCCCGTTGGGCATATACCCATGGGTGCCTTTTTCGTTTTCATTTATTAGCTCGATTATCTTGGTCTTAAAGGCCTCCGGAGGCTCTAAATCGGGGTTTCCAAGCGAATAGTCGAAAACATTATTCTCCCCAAACTTGGCCTTTAGCTCCCGGCCCTCCTCAAACATCTTCCTAACCATTGACCCGCCCTTTAAGGCCAAGCGCATTTTTGAGCTGATGGTCATTATCTTCTCCCTTCCCAAGCGCTATTTAAACAACCTACCCCAAAAAAAACCCCCTCCTTGGCCATACCCAACACGGCCAGGAGACGATATCTAGGCAAAACTCAAACTCATGGGGAATTCAAATCCAAGGCTGGTCTTTCCAAAACAGAGGGGACTTGGCGGTCAAGGCAATAATACTTTCAAAAACCTGTCAAAATTTAATCAACGCTAAATAAAATAGCTCAAATTGCCCTTCATAAAAAAGCCACTTAAACAAAACGCCAATAACTACGCGGAGAAAAGCAAGCAAACGATTTAAAGTACTTTACATCTAGAAAGTTACCAAGTCAAGCGCTATTTATATTGAACATACTTTAAAATTAGACAAATTTTCTTTCCCAACCCTAACAAACTAACCCTTATTTCTAACCTAGCCCCGGATTTTAAATTATCACCATAGCTCACCCCCCTCCCGGCCAACCGGTTGCCCCCCGGACTTCACCTTTGGGCCCTCCGATTCTACGTTTTCAGGCCAACCGGTTACCCTCCAGACTTCGCCATCAGCCACTCCGGTTCTACGTTTTCAGGCCAACCGGTTGTCCGCCGAACTTCACTTTTAGCCCCTCCGGTTCTACGTTTCCCGGCCAACCGGTTGTCCTCCGGACTTCACCATCAGCCCCTCCGGTTCTTCATTTCCC
>JAITLH010000028.1 GCA_031277995.1 Deltaproteobacteria bacterium | reverse complement strand
CCGCCCCAAGGTCGTAAAATCCAGGGGCGATTTGACCAAAAACAAACTGGTATGGCCGCCGGAAACGACCAAGGCCACAAAGGGAAACTCGGGGGGAAACTCTGGCGAAAACCCGGGCGAAAACCCCAAAGCCTCCCCGGGCGCCTTTTCCAAAAAAGGGGCCAGGGCGTGGGCCTGGACGTGGTTGACCCCGGTCACGGGTAAGGACAGGGCCAAGGATAAACCCTTGGCGAAACTTATGGCCACCAATAGGGCCCCCACCAGGCCCGGCCCCTGGGTCACGGCCAGGGCGCCCAGGTCGGAAAACTTGGCCCCGGCCAATAAAAGCGTTTCCGAGACCATGACCTCGATGGCTTCCAGATGGGCCCGGGAAGCGATTTCGGGGACCACCCCGCCGTAAACCCGGTGGAGGTCCAATTGGCTCCTAACCACCTCGGAGAGGACCAAACGATCCTCGACCAAAGCCGCCGCCGTCTCGTCGCAAGAACTTTCCAGGCCCAAAACAAGCATAAAAACCCAAACCATCTTTTACTTAAAAATAACGCCAAAGGGCGCTACCGATTGGCCTTTTGTAAGCCCCAAAGCCCAATAAATTCGCGGCCACTTTAACCTTGGCAAGCGGCCAAAACCCGACTAAGTATACCACAACGGCCCGGCGACCGTCCGAAAAAACCAAAGGGGCCAGTAAACCCGTGGCGGACTGGCTGGTAAAAAAAACCGCCTCGCCAAGCCCACTAAAAAGGGCCCGGCGAGGCGTTGGCTAAAAGCGGGGCTGACCAAAACTATGGTGAAGGGTTAGTTCGAGGGCGGGAGAGATTCTTCGGCCAGGCGTATTTCGTTTTCGGGATCGTCTATGTTGACCAAATCGTCTTTGGGTTGCGGAGAATGTCTGAGGATCTCGACGGGTTCCAAGTGAAAGGTTATTTCCATGGTTGGGTAGTGGGTTTTGATCCCGGCCACCACTTTCGAGCCAAGAAGATGGGCTTGGTTAACGCTCAAAGTACCGTCCACGATCAAATCCACGACGACCACCCTAAAAGGTCCGGATCTCCTGGTACGCAAGCGCCGATAGCCCTGGATGTCGGGGTAGAGCTCAGCGATGTGCTCTTTTATCAAGGCGATTTCCTGGGGGCTTAGGCTATGGTCGATTAAGTTGCAAACCGCGTCCCAGCCAAGGGAGCAGCCGGTTTTGATGATCATGAAGGCCACGATGGCCGCCGATATCCCGTCAATGCGGCTAAGGTCCCAGGCGGGATTTATCCAGGCGCCCACCTCGATCACCAAAAGGGCCGTAAAAATGCCCCCGGAGGTGTAAACGTCGGTCATGAGGTGCCAGCCGTCGGCCACCAAGGCGGGCGATTGGGTCTCGTGGCCAACCTTAAAAAGCTTTCTGGAAATGAAGGCGTTTATGACGGCGCTAAGGAACATGACGGCCAGGCCGATTTTTAGGTCCGGAAGCTCCCGGCCCTCGATCACGCCCTCGATGGCTTCCTTCACGATGTAGAGGCCGCCCACCACGATTAGGAGGGCCTCAAACAGGGCGGCCAAATTCTCGGCCTTGCCGTGGCCAAAGGGATGATCGTAGTCGGGCGGGTTATCGGATAACCTCACGGCCACCCAGGCCATGAAAGAGGCCATCAAATCAAGAAACGAGTGGACCGCTTCCGAGATTATGGCAACCGATCCGGTCATGAGGCCGGCGATTAGCTTAATTACGATCAAAACGCTGTTGGAAAAGATCGACAGCGTCGCGGTTTTGGTTTTTATGTTTGAATTCTGGGTTTCCGGCAAACCGGCCGCGCCGTTAATTTCCGCCATGGTTGGTACCCAAACGTCCCGTCGGTTTTTCAAAAGCCGCCAATGGCCTTCCCGTCAAAAAAGTAGGCGCTTACCCAAAAAACCTTCAGCCAATGGCCTTGGCCTTCCCGTCAAAAAAATAGGCGCTTACCCAAAAAACCTTCAGCCAATCACAGGCCCCTTCTGACCATGAGATCCCTAACCTTGGGCTTTATGATGGCCGCCGCGGCCAGGGCTTCTTTTTGCGTGTCGTAGGGCCCGGAGGCCAAGGTCCACATGCCGCTCTTAAGCCTGGGGTAAGCGTCGGTATCGACTATTTCCAAATTCAGGCCGCGCTTTTTGTGGCGGGCCAAGGATTGTTCGGCCTCGAGCCTTTTGTCCTTGGGTATCGACTCGACGATGACCAGCCAAGCCTCGGAAATGGCCTCGGCCGTCAAGGCCCCGTCGCCCGCGGCCATTTGGCCGGGAAATTCCCCGCCGCCCTGGCCCAGCTGGCCGGTTACCTGCCCACCCGCGCCTGAGACCGCGCTTTGGCCGCCGCTTTGGGCGCCTGTTTGGCCGCCGGTTTGCGAGTCATTAAGGGCGGCCGTTTGGCCCTGGGCCGAATCGCTTTGGGCGGCCTCCGTCTGGGCCGCCTGGGCCTGGGCCTCGGCTTGGGCTTGGGCCTCCAATTCCTGCCGCTGGGCTTCCTTAAAGTCAACCGGGGGCGAGGCGAAGGTATTGACCCCAAAAATGGCCACCAAAACCAACAGGGCCCATGACAATAAAGAAACCAGACCCACCGGACCGCGCGGCGCCTGCCGCGGCAAAAACCTAGACTTCCTCTTGTTTCCGGAGAATCTACGGCACAAAAAACGGCCGGGAGCCAATAAAAAGTCTTTTAACATAAGCCACCAAAAAACCCTATCCCGCGAACGGGCCGCGGGAAAAAATGAGGGATAAGCGGCTAGCGGCCAACCCAAACCGAATCGAGTCGAGTTACGCCAAAGACTTTTTCGGCCCAAATCCAGTATGGCCCAAATCCAGTATGGGCTGGGGCGGCGCGAAAACGATTGACAAAAAGTTAAAAAAAATTAAAAACTTCTTTTCCGGGGGGCGCCTTTAAACGAAAAACCCATACGAAAGCGTCTTTGGCGCTAGCCCAGGATAAAATACCCAGGATCTCGTCTAATTTTTGGCCTTAGCCCGTAAAGGGCCCAGCCTAAAGGCGAAATCTAGGATGGCTTCGCTGGGCTTAGCGGTTTAGGTTAGCTGACAAACCTTAATTGACATTTTAACTCGATAACCGGCAAAAAACAAGAAATAATTTAACCTAAAAATTTTAACTTTGACCTAGGTCTTAGCCAAACTTTGGGTCAGCTGGGGAGTCAGTTTGGTCCCCAAATTAAAACTAGATTAACCGCGCTTTACTAATAGTCTATTAGGCTTGAATATTGTCCATTTTCTAATAACGTTACCAAAAATTCCCTGGCCTAAGGGCCCGCCTTAGGTCGGCCCTTAGGCCTAAGCTAGCCTTAGGCCAGCCAGGGGGCCATAAATTCGGAGGCCCGGCCGCCCTCGGCCAAGTGCTTAAGGAGGGCGCTACCGATGATGACCGCGTCCGGGGAGGCGCCCAGGTCTTGGAGTTGCGAGGGGTGCCTTAGGCCAAAACCCAGGGCCAGGGGCAGCTTGAAGGCTTTTTTGGCCCGCTCCAAGGTCTGGACGGTTTCGGGGGGGAGCCCTTCCCTAACCCCGGTGGTACCCAAAACGGAAACGACGTAGACGTAACCCGAAGCCCAGGGGGCGTATTTTTCCATGCGTTCCAAGGAAGTATTGGGGCCCACCAAGGGGACCAGGGCCAAACCGCATTGGGAAAAGGCCTTTTGGAAGGGCCCGGCTTCCTCCAAGGGGACGTCGGGCACGATAAAGCCCGAGACGCCGGCTTCCAGGGCATCCTTGGCCAAAAGGCCCAAACTCTCAAATAACCTCGTCTCCAAGGCCAAACCCGGATCGGTTTTGGGCCAAGCGTATTGGACCAGGGGATTGGCGTAACTCATCAAAACCAAGGGCGTTTTGGGTTTGGCCCTAGCCAGGCCCTCCAAAATCCACTTAAGATCCACCCCCAGCTCTAGGGCCTTGAGGCTGGCCGCGGCCACGACCGGCCCGTCGGCCACGGGATCGGAAAAGGGCACCCCGATCTCGATAATGTCGGCGCCCGAATCCGTTAGCTCGGTTAAGGCCGTCCAAAAAAGCTCCCGGTCCGGGTAGCCTCCGGTTAAAAAGGGAATTAGGGCCACGCGGCCTTTTTGGCGGGCCTTCGATATGGCCTGGGTCAACGTTTGGTCACTCATGCGCGATTACCTTGGGGGGATTTCAAAAAATTAAAAAAAAAGCCGGACCTGGCCTAAACCCCGCGGGGGGCTTTTAGCCCGGGATTAAGGCCGAGGGGCTTAATCTGGCGCCTTTTGGCTTAGGTAAATGTCCATGTCTTTGTCGCCTCGGCCCGAGAGATTGACCATCACCAGGGAGCCTTTGGGCATCTCGTCTTTGGCCTTAAGGACGTAGGCCAGGGCGTGGGCCGATTCCAGGGCCGGGATTATGCCCTCCAGGGCGCTTAGGGCCCTAAAAGCCCCAAGGGCTTGGGCGTCGTTGACCATGCGGTATTTGACCCGGCCTTGCTTGGCCAAAAAGGCGTGTTCCGGGCCCACCCCGGGGTAATCGAGCCCGGCCGAAACGCTGTGGGAAGGCATGATCTGGCCGTCGCCGGTTTGGAGGAGCATGGAAAACTGGCCGTGGAGGATACCGGGCCAACCCAGGTTTATGGGGGCGCTATTGTAACAACCCGGCTCCCCGGTCCCGGCCGCCTCAACCCCGATGAGGTTAACCTCCAAATCGGACAAAAAGCCGTGGAAGGCCCCGATGGAGTTTGAGCCGCCCCCGACGCAGGCCACGACGAAATCCGGGAGCGAGCCCACTTGGCTTAAAAACTGGCCCCGGGCTTCGGTCCCGATGATGGCCTGAAAATTTCTGACCAGGGTCGGAAAGGGGTGGGGACCGGCCGCCGTCCCAAAGCAGTAATGGGTGGTGGCTTGGTTGGTTAGCCAATAACGGAGGGCTTCGTTTATGGCGTCTTTTAAGGTCTTGGTGCCGTCGTGGACGGGGACGACCCGGGCCCCCAAAAGTTTCATGCGCTCGACGTTTAGCCTTTGGCGATCCACGTCCACGGCCCCCATAAAGACGATGGCCTCCAAACCCAGCCTGGCCGCGGCGGCGGCCGTGGCCACCCCGTGTTGGCCGGCCCCGGTCTCGGCCACCAAGGCGACCTTGCCCATCATTTTGGCCAAAAGCGCTTGCCCCAAGGTGTTATTGACCTTGTGGGACCCGGTGTGAAGCAAATCTTCCCGCTTTAAATAAACCCCAAGGCCCAAAGACTCGGAAAGACGGGGGCAAAAGGTCATGGGCGTGGGGCGGCCGGCCCAGTCGGCCAAAAGATTGGCGTACTCGACCTTAAAGGCCTCGCCGGGGAGGATAAGTTCCATGGCCCTTTCCAGTTCCTCCAAAGGCGGCATGAGGACCTCCGGAACGTAGCGCCCCCCAAACTCTCCAAAATAAGCTTTCATCAAAAATCGCCCCTTTCCCGCGTATCCCAAGCGGCCAAGCGCTCGCCGCCGCCCCGCCTTCCGGATCGCGCGCCGCCAAAGCCCGGCTTTGGCCAAACAAAAAAAAATTCGCTTAAAAACTTAAAAAAGTTTTGGCTTAAAAAAAAACAACCAAGCCCATTATCCCGACCCGTTATTTTGGGCCGCCCCGACGGCGGCCCCAAAAAATCCAGCCCTTAACGCCAAGGGAGTATGGATTTGAGGGCCTCGATATCCTTTTGGCCCGGGGCCTTTTCTATGCCGGAGTTTAGGTCAAAACCAACCATCATGGGGTCCGGGGAAGGCCAAAGGTCATGGATAAATTCGTCGGTTAGGCCGCCGGCCAAAAAGTAGGGTTTGGGGCTATTGGGGAGGGCGCCTTGAATCCTTTTACCGGAGCCGCCCCCGTCCTTCCCGGCGTCAAAAAGAAAGTAGGCGGCCAGGTCTTTCCAAGCTTCCATGAGCGCCGTAAGTTCCTCGGGCGATTGGCGATCCGGCCAGAATACCTTAATCACTTTGGCCGGGCCCAGGGACCGGGCGAACTCGGGTTCGTGATCCCCATGGAGTTGGGCAAACTCCAAAACGGCCTTGCCCATGATGTCAATCGTCTCCTGGAGGCTATTTTCGACAAACACCCCCACCCTTTTTGAATAGGGCGTGGCCATAACCCCGGCCTGCAAAGGGGTCACGGCCCGGGGGCTTTTGGGATGGAAAACGAAACCGCAAAAATCCGCCCCCAAAATGGCGGCCGTGGTGGCGTCCTGCGGCCTGGTGAGACCGCAAACTTTGATAAGGGGTTTGGTAACCGTAGACATAAGAATCATCCAAATTCGAAAGTAAAAAAGAAGCCAAATAACGCGGTTAAAAAGAAACCGCCAGCCCCAAAAAAACGCCATTGGGGCGCCCGGCCAAAACCCAAGCCGGCCGCCCAAACCGGCCGCCCAAACCTTGGCCAAATGGGTCGCCCCTTTTGGCCAAAAAAACGCGCGAAAAAACGACGGCCTTGGGCAAAACCGCGCCCGCTCGCGATCGTGCCATATTATATACCAATCGATAACCGAACGCTAAAAAACATAAATAATCCCTCATCGGACGTTCGGTTCCCTCGTTTTGCCCATAGGTCAAGCGGATTTGCCAAAGGGGCCTTGGCGCCCAAAAGAATTTCCCCAAAGGCCCAATGAATCCAAAAGGGCGGCCTCGCGTCTAGGGTTTTTGGTAAGCGGCTTCGAAAAAATCAATGAAACCCCCCAATGTTTGGCCGGGATCGGCGCTTTTCATGAGTTTGGTGCCGATCAATACCGCCCCAAAGCCGCTTTGGGCGGCCGAAACGAGATCCCCGGGCGTTGACAGGCCGCTCGCGGCCACGTAAAATTCCCCGTCCCGGGGCGGCTCCGATTTGGCCAAAGCGAAGATTTTCGCGGTATCGACCTTAAGGCTACCAAGATCCCGGGAATTGAACTGGATTAATTTGGCCCCCACCCGGCGGGCCAAATCAAGCTCCCTTAAACCAAAGACCTCCACCAAGGCCTCAAGGCCGTTTTCCCGGGCCGCGGCCATGAGTTCCTTTAACAAAACCTCGTCCGGGGTAAGCCTTACCATCAAAAGCAAGGCCGAGGCCGGGGTTTGGGCCGTTTCCAGCACCTGCAGCGGGTCAAAAATAAAGTCTTTCCTCAAAAGCGGTTTTCCCGAAACCTTCATCGCGCTTAAATAATCGATATTTCCCTTAAACCATACTTCTTCCGTCAAAACCGATAGGCAATCGGCCCTTTGGTAATGTTCGGCCGCCCCCTGGGGGGTCAGGGTGAGATTTATGTCACCCAAACTGGGCGAGGCCCTTTTGTATTCGGCCAAAAAACCCAGCCCCCGCTCCCTTTTGGCCTGGGCCAAAGCCTCCCCAAACCCGGGCCTGGGCCCCGGGTATTGGACCCACTCGCGCCTATTTTTTAAGGCCTTAATCGAGGCCGCCTTGGCCTCGACGAATCTGGCTAAGTCTGTCGAAAATTTCAAAATCCGATTCCTCCAAAAAATACCGTTAACGCCCCAGGCGCCAACCCTCCTAGGGCCAAAGGCCCTCCCCTTGGCCAAAGGCCATGGCCCGGCCATGGCCCTTGGCTTGGCTTAAACGATTAGTTAAGGGTTTTGGCGGCCCCCGGCAAAAGCTTTCCGCCCACCCCGGCCAAAACGGCTTTCCTGGCCTCGGTTATCCGATCCGGCATGGGGCCGCCCCTCAAAAGGAACAAGGCCATGCCAACGTTAAAAATAAGCATGTCGGTCATGGGCTTGGAGCCTTGGCCGTTTAGGAGCTTTTTTAAGACCTCGGCCCCTTGGCGCGGGTCGGAAATGGTCAGATCTTCGGGCGAGCAGGGTTCGAGCCCGTAATCGGCCGGATCCAAGGTCATGGGGGTTATGGTTCGATCCTTAATCAGCCGGACCTGGGCCGGGCCCATGGAAGTAAGCTCGTCGTAACCGCCGGCCCCGTGAACCACCGCCGCGGTCATGGGGCCGAGCCTGGCCAAGGCCCCGGCCATGAGGTCCAAGAGCTCGCTTTGGTAAACGCCGATAAGCCTATGGCTGGGCCGGGCCGGGTTAACCAAGGGGCCCAAAATGTTAAAAAGGGTTCTAACTCCCAGCTCCCTTCTGACGGGCATGATGTGCTTAAAGGCCGGGTGATACTGGGGGGCGTAAAGGAAAACGAACTTTTCGTTTTTAAGCCTCCGGCTAAGCTCGTCCTGGCTAAGCTCGATATCGAAGCCCAAACGCTCCAAGACGTCCGCGCTCCCGGATTTGGAGGAAACCGATCGGTTTCCGTGCTTTAAAACCATGTGGCCCAGGGCGGCGACGGTTAGGGCGGTGGCCGTTGAGCAGTTAAAGGAAAAGCGGTTGTCCCCACCCGTCCCGACGACGTCCAGGGCTTCCCCGGCAAATAGGCTCACCGGGGTGGCCCTGTTCAAAACCGATCTGGCCGCCGCGGCCACTTCGACGGGGGTTTCCCCCTTGGTCCTAAGGGACATCAGTAAGGCCCCGGCCTGGGCTTGGCTTAGTTCCCCGTCCATGAGGCGCTCAAAGATCCTCTCGGCCATGTCTTCGTCAAGATCCTGGCCGCGGCCCAGGGCCTCAAAGACATGGGCCAGGGGTTTGGGGGTCTCGGTTGGGGCCGCTTGGGCCGGGCTTGGCTTTTTCTTAACCTCGCCCTTACTTAGGTTTACGAAGTTGGCCAAAAGATCGCGGCCCTCGGGGGTTAAAACCGACTCGGGATGGAACTGAACCCC
>JAITLH010000453.1 GCA_031277995.1 Deltaproteobacteria bacterium | reverse complement strand
ACAATTTTTCGGGGCTATTTCCGGGAAAAAATTTTAACCGTATCTGTGACTTATAGGGTAATAAGGCCTATCAAAGGAGGTTATAAATACTTGCTCTTTGAGGCGTTTCTTTGAGGCCTAAGTCGCTAACAATTTTTCGGGGCTATTTCCGGGGAAAAACTTTAACCGTATCTGTGACTTATAGGGTAATATAGCCTACCAAAGAGAGTTCTAAATACTTGCCCTTTGAAGTGGTTTTTTGGGATCTATGTCGCTAATTATTCTTTGGGGCTTTTTCCGGGAAAAAACTTTAACCGTATCTGTGACTTATAGGGTTATATAGCCTACCAAAGAGAGTAAAAAATACTTATCCTTTGAAGCGGTTTTTTAAGGCCTAAGTCGCTAACAATTTTTCGGGGCTATTTCCGGGAAAAAACTTTAAACGTATCTATGACTTATAGGGTAATAAAACCTACCAAAGAGAGTAAAATAATCTTTCCCTTTGGGGCATATTTTTAAGGCCTTTGTCGCTAACAATTTTTCGGGGCTTTTTCCGGGGCCTGGGGTGGTTTTTGGCCAAAGCATGGAAAACTTAGTTTTCTATGCTTTGGATTTTTTCGTTTATTAGGTTGGGTTCCTCGTGGCCTTTTTCAAGGGCCTTGGCGTAGGCTTGGCGGGCCTCGCGTTGGCGGCCTTCCTTTACTAGGACGTCGCCTAGGTGTTCCAGGACCACGGGATCTTCGTTGGAGAGCTTGGCGGCCTGTTCCAAAAGGGGCAGGGATTTTTTGAAGTCGCCCATGCGGTAATAGACCCAGGCCACGGTATCGACGATGTAACCGTTATTGGGTTTTAAAAAATTGGCCTTAAGGGCGAACTTTAAAGCCTCCTCGAGGTTTTGGTCCATTTCGGCCCAGGTGTAAGCCAGGTAGTTTAGGGCTTCGGCGTGATTGGGTTCCAGCTCGATGGTTTGGCGCATGGCCTTGACGCAGGCGGATTTGTTGCCAAGCTTGTCTTCGACGAATCCCAAACGGAAGTAGATCTCGGCGTCTTTGGGGAAGGTTTGGGCGGCCTTGACGTAAATGCTTCTGGCTTGCTTAAAATCGGTCGATTCCTCAAACATCGTCCCGTAGGCCAAAACCAGCTGGGGGGAATTGGGGGCTTGGCTTCTGGCCTTGTCGAGTACGTCCACGGCCTCGGATCGCCTATTTTGGGTGATGAGGATGGTGCATAAAAGAAGTTTTGAGTCAACGAAATATTCGCTGGAGGGGCTCACTTCGTCCAGGAGCTTGATGGCCCGGTCGTTATTTCCCAGCTCGGCCATAAGGGAAGCCAAGAGGTATTTGACCGTGTCGTTGGAGGGGCTCTGGGCCAGGGCGCCTTCGAGTTCTTGGGCGGCTTCCTTAAACATGCCTTCGTCAATGTAGGCCAGGCCAACGACGATGGAGGCTTGGACGGCGTCCATGGTGTTGGGGAGGGATTTGCTCATTTGTTTAAGGAGTTCGACGGCCTGGGTTTTGCGGCCGGTTTTAAGGAGGATGTGGGAGAGCCGGGCCTGCGGCACGGTCGATTCCGGTTGCAGCTTAATCAATTTCCGGTAAATGGACTCGGCTTCTTTGAGGCGGTTTTCCTGTTCGTACAAAAGGGCCAGCTCGGCCATGGCCGGGACGAAATTGGGATTCTTGCTTAATGACCTTTTAAAATAGGTTATGGCCTGCTTACGATTGGACTGTTTTTGGGCGAGTCTCCCCAGGTAATAGTCGGGCAGGAATAGTTTTGGGGATTGGGCCCCCAGGCGGGTAAAGGTCTTGGCCGCTTCATCCATGCGGCCGCTTTCAGCGTAAAGGGCCCCAAGGTAGGAGAGGGCCTCCTCGTTTAATGGGTCTATGCTTAAAACTTCAACGTACTGGGCCTCGGCCGCGTCCCAATTGGCGTTCCCGGCGGCCAGCCAAGCGTTTAGGAGCCTGGCCTCGACGTTATCGGGATCTAGACTGATGGCCCTATCGGCCAAGGCCACGGCGTCCTCAACCCGGCCCACCCGACTCATGAGTTTGGCCGCCTCGACGAATAGGTAGGGAGAGTTTTGGTTGGATTCCACCGCCTTGAACATGGAATTTACGGCTTCCTGGTCTTTCATGCGGAGCTCTTCGTAATGAGATCTCATGAAATAGTAATAACTATTGGCGATGGGTGAGGTGGTGACCAACGAGCCGTTGCAGCCCGTCAGGGTCAAGGTCGCCGCTAGGACCAGGATCAGAAAAGCCGCGAGGCGCGATTTTAAATAAACCGTTAAGTTGGGGACCATAGAGTCTCCGCCATGGTGTCTGAGCTAACTCAGGGGTTTTTTGCGATATTATAGTAAAACTAAGAATACGGGGTAAAAACTAATGCCAAGATATTACCATATCTTGACCTCTTTAACAAACATAAAAACTAATAATAAGTTTTTATGACCAAAATTCTCCGCCTTAAAACGATCAACTCCCTCTCAAAAAACGAGATGATCAAAAATTAATAGTTACGGAGGTCAGGAACCGTTTTAAGAAGGTACTTTTTTATGGTCTTTTTTAGTTTGTCTTCCAGCTGACGGATGCGCTCGCGGGTTACCCCAAACTCCTCACCCAACTCCTGGAGGGTGACGGGGTTGTCGGTCAAAAGCCTCTTATTTAGGATAATCAGCTCGCGCTCGCTTAGTTTCTCCTTTAACTGGTCAAGGTTTTTGGAAACCAAATCCATCATCTGGTTATTGGAAAGGACGTCGTCGGCCCCTTCGTCATTGGAAGGGAGCAAACTTATGTGGGTTTTGTTGTCGCCGGGGGTGACCGGGGCGTCCAACGAGATCTCGCGGCCAGAGGACATGCGCATGTCCATCTCCTTGACCACGTCCTCGCTGACCCCCAGCCGCTCGGCCAATAAGCCGCTTGCCGGTTCCAGACCTTCCCGGACAAGTTTTTCTTGTTCTTTCCTTAGGTTAAAAAAGAGTTTTCTCTGGGCCTGGGTGGTTCCGACCTTGACCAGACGCCAGTTTTCCATGATGTATTTTAAGATGTAGGCCTTAATCCAGTAAGAGGCGTAGTAGCTAAACTTCACCCCCTTGCCGGGATCGAACTTTTTAAGGGCCTGCATCAGGCCCATGTTGCCTTCCTGGACCAAATCCTGCAAATTGTTTAGCCAATGGCTCTGGAAGTCCAGGGCGATTTTGACCACCAGCCGAAGATTGGCCGTGACCAGGCGCCTGGCCGTCTCGGGATTTTTGGTCGCCTGGTAGTCTTTTAAAAGGTCCTCTTCTTCTTTGGGGGTCAGTAGTTTAAAACGCCTGATGTCGGCCAAATAAGCGTTAAAGGAATCGGTCCTCAGCGGGGCCGAGGGCGGCTGGGCCTTTTCCCTCAAAACCGGCGGTTCGGCCTTAATCCTGGGAACCGGAACCTGGGCGATCGGTCTTTCAAGCGGATGGTGATATGTATTCATGGTCGTTACTTGTTCTTTGCTTGTCGATTCGCTTAAAGTATCTTTTTCCACGGCCTTGGCCATAGATTCTCCCAATATTTCAAGCTACGTAGTTATTGAATTACCTGGCTTGTGTAATTAAAGTTTTAAAAAAAGAATCCAAATAAAAGTTATCAAATTTTAAATAGACTTATTGCGTCAAGTTTTTCCAAAAAAGACAAAAAGTCAGCCCGCGACCCGCGCCGCTTGGCCCGCGCCGCTTGGCTCGCGCGGCGGGCCCTTGGCGATTGCCCTTTGGCCAACCCACTGGCTAATGCCCCAAGGCTAATGCCCCAAGGCTAATCCCTTTGTCGCGCCCCCGATCTCGTTTAAGGAAAAATTTTCTGGGCCCGTTCCAAAGCCCGCTTGGGAAAAAACGCCTCCCCCAGGGCCCCAGATTAACCCCGGGGAATTCCTCGGGCCCCCTTCCAAAAGACCGTCTTTTGGCCACTCCCAAAGACCCGATAATTATACCACAATAATCCCATACGGTCTTTGGTTGGCCAAAAACCCCTAGTTATGGCTAGCCTAAACGGTCTGGGCCCTACCGATTCGCCTAAAAAAATTCCGCGCGCCAATGCCATTATAGTACATTTTCCCGGGCCGGATAGTTTTTTCGCCCTGGTCGCGGCTAGCCAAAACCCGCCGGCCCCGGGCCAGTTTTTTCGCGCCGGGGAGCCCTTGGTTTGTGGGGACCTTTTAGGCCCGGGAGTAATAGGCCAAGTTTTTTTGCGCCTGGGGCCTAGCCGCCAAGTTTTGTGGCGGGGGCATTTTAAGGGCTGGCCAATAAACGGGCCTTATGGGCTAAGTAAGCGCTTCTTGGCCTGGCCGGAAAAAACAATGGCCGATCCGAAAACGAAACGGCTCCCGGGGGCCTTTTTGGCCGAGCGGGGCCGTTTTGGGTGGGGGTGGGGATGGGGTTAAAGGTTGGGTTAGACCCCCCGCCAACGGTTCTTACCGAACCGGTGGCGGGGGGGAGCGCGGGGTGGGTATGGATTGGTGGGGTTTGCCGTCTCCAGGCCCAG
>JAITLH010000356.1 GCA_031277995.1 Deltaproteobacteria bacterium | reverse complement strand
ACCCCGACTAGGTTAATCGGCGATCCCTTAAGGCTAGGCCAGGTCATTAACAACATCATGGGTAACGCCCTTAAATTCACTAAACGCGGCCACGTCAAGCTCGAAGTAAGGGAACTTGAAGACAAGGCCCCTTGGCCCGTAAGCCATACGGATGGGCAAGCGAATGCGCGAGTTAATGGAAATGCCGCCAAGGACCAGGCCCCCCAGGGGAGCTCCGGTGAGCCTAGCGAACTTGGCCACTTCGCCGAGCTGGCCAAGTTAGAATTTAAGGTCAGCGATACGGGGATAGGGATAAACCAAGAGCAAAAGGCCAAACTGTTTAAGGCTTTTACCCAGGCCGATAGTTCTTTTACCAGGCGCTATGGCGGAACCGGTTTGGGGCTAAGCATCAGTAGGGGCTTGGTTGAACAGATGGGCGGAAAAATTTGGGCCGAGGGTAAACCCGGGGAGGGCAGCGAGTTTGTTTTTACCGCGGCCTTTAGGCTGGAAATGAGGAGCCCTTACGTAAGGCCTAGAAATGAATTCAAGGGCGTGAAAGTCTTGGCCGTGGAGGGTTACGGGCCGGCCCTGGAGGCGTTGACAAAAAATTTGACCCATCTGGGTTTTTCGGTAACGGGGGTAGGCGCGGCCAAGGAGGCCTTGGATTTACTATTGGGCGGAGGGAGTTTTGACGTTTCGATCGTGGATTTTGGCCTGGGCGGTTTGGGCCTGGTAAGGGAGATTCAAAAACTCGAGGGGGCCAAACCAAAGGTTATCTTGACCTCGACCGAGGACGTCTCCAAGGTGGCTAAGGAGGTTAAGGGACTTGGCGTGGCCAAGGTCTTGGCCAAACCGGTCTCGGCTTTGGGCTTAATGAACGCCGTGGGGGAGATCTTGGGGCTGGGAGTCATGTCAAAGGCCAGAAGGTCAATTAGGGAAGAGAGCGAGAAAGAGCGCTCCGAAATAGAAAAAATCAAAGGGGCCAAGATCTTGTTGGCCGAGGATAACGAATTAAACCAGCTGGTCGCGACCAAAATACTCAAAAACGCCGGATTCGTGGTCGAGGTGGCCGCGAATGGCCGGGAGGCCGTGGAAAAGGTCAAGGCCAAAAACTACGATCTGGTTTTGATGGATATCCAGATGCCCGAAATGGACGGGCTAACGGCCAGCGAAGCCATTAGGAACATGCCGGGCTTTGAAGAGCTGCCCATCGTGGCCATGACCGCCCACGCCATGAGCGGCGACAAGGAAGCCAGCTTAGCCGCCGGCATGAATGACCACGTGACCAAGCCCATCAACGTGAAGGATCTTTTTCAGGCCCTAAACCGCTGGATTGACCCGGAAAAATTAAACGGGAAGGCCAAAAGCGCCTAAAGCGCCTAGAAAAACCCAAAAATTCCTCTATGTTAGCGAACTCGCCCGTAAACGGGTCAAATCGCCCCACGGCGGCGTTCTCCGATCGGATCCATCCTTATCCCCCACCCAAGGCCCTGGAAGCGCTCCCAGGCCCCAATTTGACCGTTTAAACCCCAAGTCGCGAGGCGACTAGAGCCCCCCCCATTCGCGCTCTAAGCTAAGCCCAGGCCAAAGCGGGTCACTTCGCTCCCTTTGGGAATGACCTGACCCTGTCCCTAACCAAAACCAAAAAAGCCCGGGCAAGGAACTTGGCCGGGCTTTTGGGGAAATGCTATTTTTGTGGGCGGACGAATAGCCCCCCCAAAGCGCCAAGGCCTTGGGGCCCATAAGGCCCCGGGGCATTGGTGGGACTATTCGTTAGTGTCGTAGAGGGGGCCTTGGTTTATGGCCTTGGCGCCGATGTCGGTTCGGTAGTGGGCGCCTTCGAAGTTTACGAGGGAAACGGCCTTGTAGGTTTTTTCGATGGCTTGGCTTAGGGTATCGCCAACCCCGGTGACCCCAAGGACGCGGCCGCCGTCGGTTAGGGGCGTCTCGACCCAGGTGTCCACGCCATCGACGGGGACCTTGCGGGGCACCTTACTGACCCCGGCTTCGAAGACGTAGATGTCGCTTAACTCTTGGACCTTGTCTAGGCCCGTTATGACATGGCCGGTGGAGTAGGGGCCGGGGTAACCCTTGGAGCTCATGACCACGCAAACCGAGGAGCGATTGTCCCAATCCAGGGTGATTTCATGGAGGGTGCCGTTGGCCGCGGCCAATAAGGCCTTGGCCAGATCGCCCTTGAATAAGGGCATTAGGGCTTGGGTTTCGGGATCGCCAAAGCGGGCGTTAAACTCAAGTACCTTGGGGCCGCTAAGGGAGATCATAAGCCCGGCGTAAAGAAGGCCGCAAAAAGGCGTCCCCTCGGCGGCCAAGCCCTCCACGGCCGGGATCATGATGGTCTCCATGATGATTTTTTCCAGGGCCGGGGAGCACAGGGGGGCCGGGGCGTAGGCGCCCATGCCGCCGGTATTGGGCCCGCGGTCGTTATCGAAAACGGCCTTATGGTCCTGGGTCGAGGGTAAGGGGATAATGGTCTGCCCATCGGTTAAAACAAAATAGCTTAGCTCTTCCCCGGCCAGGTATTCCTCGACGATGATTCGGTTGGCCGCCTCAAGTTTTGAGAGTTCCGTTATGGCCGCCTTGGCCCTCTCCAAGTTGCCGCAGATAATGACGCCTTTTCCCGCGGCCAGTCCGTCGGCCTTAAGGACGATGGGGTAGGAGGCGTCTTTGATGTAATTTCTGGCTTCCGAGGGATCGTAGAAAACGGCGTAGCTGGCCGTCGGGAGGTTATGGCGGATCATGAAATCCTTGGCGTAGACCTTGGAGCCCTCGATCTTGGCCGCCTCGGCCGAAGGTCCAAAAACCGCCAGGCCCAAACTCCTTAGCGAATCGGCCAGCCCCAAAACCAACGGGAGTTCGGGACCGATGACGGTCAGATCCGGCCTCATGTCTTTGGCCAGGGAAATTAAACCCTCGATGTCATCGACGGCTATGGGTTTGACCTCACCAAGATCGGCCAGGGCCGTACTCCCCGGCGCCGACATCAAGGTGACCTTTGGGTTTTGTCTAAGCTGCCAAGCCAAGGCGTGTTCGCGGCCACCCGAGCCGATTAAAAGTATGCGCATAAGTCACCAGTGATTTTCCAAAACGCGCCGTAAATCAGACCCGTTTTGGCGTATAAGTTATTTGCAATCCCCTAAAATCTCTACCCGCTAAGGGTAGTCACAAACAAACAAGACGCGAAAAATTAAGACAAAAATCAAGAAAGAAGATTTCGATACTCAAAAAATCAAGAGAACAAAGTAAAAAAGCGAAAACGTTAGCCCAAAACCAGGGTTTTGGCCAGCTCCAAGGCCTTGTCCAGGCCGGTCACGTCGGGGCCGCCGGCTTGGGCCAGTTCGGGTTTGCCGCCGCCTTTGCCGCCCACGGCCGGGGCGATCTTGGAGATGAGCTCTCCGGCCTTGTGTTGGCCAAGTTGGTCCTTTCCGACCATGGCCAAAAGCAGGGCTTTATTGTCGGAGCCCTCGGCGGCCAAGACTATGACCGTCTTGGAGCCAAGCTTGTCCCTTAAGGCGTCGCCAATCTCCCTAAGGCTTTTGGGGTCATCGGCCTTGACCTTGGAGGCGAGGAACGTGAGCCCATCGACCTTTTGGGCTTTTTTGATAAGATCGGCCGCGTTAAAACTTGAATCCGCGCCCTTGGCCGGGGCCTTTTCCAGTTCCTTAAGGCGGGACTGGAGTTTTTTGACCCGCTCCAAGAGTTCCGAGGGCTGGGATTTCATGAATTGGCAAAGTTCCCGGCTCCGCTCCCTAGTGTTTTGGATTTCTGTAATGGCTTGGTGCCCGGTCAGGCACTCTAGCCGCCTGACCCCGGCCGAGACGGCCGATTCCGAGACAATGATGAAAGTGCCCAGGGTTCCCGTGCTAAGGGCGTGGGTCCCTCCGCAAAGTTCCCGGGAATCTCCCATGGAAACCACCCGGACCTCCTCGCCGTAACGCTCCTCAAATAAGGCCATGGCCCCGGACCTAACGGCGCTGTCCATGTCCATGAGATTGGTATCGACCCTATGGTCGGCCCTAATGTCGGCGTTAACGAGAAGTTCTATTTTGTCCAATTCGGCCGGGCTTACGGACTTATCGTGGGTGAAGTCAAAGCGCAGGCGATCGAAGGCCACCATGGAACCGGCTTGCCTGACGTGTTCGCCCAAGGTCAGCCTTAGGGCCTTATGGAGTAAATGCGTGGCCGTGTGGTTGGCCGCCGTGGCCTTTCTCCTATTTTCGTCCACGGTCAAGGTCGCGGCTTGCCCCAAGTTGATTTCGCCCCTTTCGACCACGCCCTGGTGCAAAAAAAAGCCCGAACCGGGGGCCTTATTGACCTCGGCCACGCTTACCGACCCCTGGGGAAAGGCGATCTGGCCCACGTCCCCTTCCTGGCCCCCGCTGGTGGCGTAAAAGGGCGTTTCGGGGAAGACCAAGGTGACCTCGTCGCCTTCGCTCGCGAGGTTTGTTGGTTCCTCGCCCTTAAAAAGCAAATGGGCCATGGCCCCTTCCAGGGCCAAAGTCTGGTAGCCCAGAAACTTTTGGGTCAGGCCCTTGGCCGTAAGGCCGTTTATGGCCTCCAAGATCTTGTCGCTTTTAATCGATCCGGCTTTCCAGGCGGCCCGGCCTTTGGCCCTTTGGGCTTCCATGGCTTCGTTAAAACCGGCCTCGTCAAGGATCAAGCCGTGTTCCCTCGCGACGTCCCCAACCAGATCCACGGGGAAACCGTAAGTGTCGTAGAGTTTAAAGGTCAGGGAACCGGGGAGGGTATCGCCCTTGGCTTTTTTTATCTCCTCGATGGCCTCGGTCAACAAAGACAGACCCGAACCCAGGGTTTCGATGAAACGTTCCTCTTCCCCGGAAACGACTTTGGAGATGTAGAGGGCGCTATCGATTAGTTCGGGGAAAGCGTGGCCAAGATTGTCTATGACCGCCCCGACCATCTCGGCCAAAAAGGGCTTGGTCAAGCCGAGTTTTCGGCCGTGACGCACGGCCCTTCTAAGGATCCTTCTTAAAACGTAGCCGCGGCCAAGGTTTTCCGGCCTTACCCCGTCGCCAATCAGAAAGGTCACGGCCCGGGCGTGGTCGGCGATGACCCTCAAAGATACGTTGGTTTGAAAGGAAGGCTCGTTTGGCCCCACCGCTCCCCCGTACTCATAGGGGATCTTGGAAAGCTTGGAGATCTTGTCCAAAAGCGGCCTAAACAAATCCGTTTCGAAATTGCTATGGACCCCGGTCAAGGCCGCGGTCATGCGCTCCAAACCCAGCCCCGTGTCGATGGAGGGCTTGGGCAGGGGTTTCATCTGGCCGGTTTGGTCCCTTTCGAATTGCATGAAAACCAGGTTCCAGATCTCCAGATACCGGTCGCAATCGCAGCCCGGCCCGCAGTCGGGTTGGCCGCAGCCCAATTGTGGGCCCTGGTCGATATAAATCTCGCTGCAGGGGCCGCAGGGCCCGGTATCGCCCATGGCCCAGAAGTTGTCCTTTTCTCCCAGCCTTAAAATGCGCTCATGGGGGAGCCCGGCGATCTTGGCCCAGAGGTTAAAGGCCTCGTCGTCGTCCTTATAAACCGAGGCGTAAAGTCTATCCTTAGGCAGGCCGTATTTTTCGGTTAAAAGCTCCCAGGCAAACTCGATGGCTTTTTCCTTAAAGTAATCGCCAAAGGAAAAGTTTCCCAGCATCTCAAAGAAGGTATGGTGCCTAGCGGTATAGCCCACGTTCTCCAAATCGTTATGTTTGCCGCCGGCCCTTACGCACTTTTGAAAGGTCACGGCCCGGTTGTAGGCGCGCTTTTCCTCCCCGGTGAAAATCCTCTTAAACTGCACCATGCCGGCGTTGGTGAATAGAAGCGTGGGGTCGTCGTGCGGTACCAGCGAACTTGAGGGTACCCGCCTATGCCCGCGATCGGCAAAAAAGTCGGTAAAGGTATTTCTAATACTCTTGGAGTCCATGAAAAAGTCCTAACAAGGCAAACAAAATATTGGCAAATAACCCATAATCACCGGGGGAAAGGTCCTGGGCCAATAATCAAAAAACCAACCGCCGGGGGTGACCGAACCCATTATAGCCTAAAAGGTGGATAAGGCCTAACCAATTAACCAATTGAACCCATCCCAATAAACCCCGACCGGTTTGGGTTTTTTGGCCAGCTCCCCAGAAAAGCCCCGGCCTTTTTCTCGAAAAAGGTCGGGGCTTTTTCCCGAAAAAAACGCGGCTTTGAGGGAAAATCCAAAGCCGCGTGAAGATAGGGTCAGGCGTTAAGGGCAGGGTAACCTAGCCAAGAAAGTTGCCAAAAAAACTCTCCCCCCGGGGAGCCGATGGCCAAGGCCCATGGCCAAAAAGGCCAAGGCCTATTCGGAGGCGGGCGGTTCCTCGGAGGAATCGTCCTTTATGCCGCTGATGGACTCGGACACCCGCTCGGCCAGGATGCCGTAAGCGCCCTTGAGTTTGCTCTCGATGGTGTTGGCCACCTCGGGGTTTTCAAGGAGAAACTTTCTGGAGTTCTCCTTGCCGTTACCGAGCCTCTCCCCGTTAAAGGAGAACCAGGCGCCGTTTTTCTCGACGATGTCCATGACCACGCCCAGGTCAATAAGCTCGCTTTCCCTGGAGATGCCCCGCCCGTAGAGAATCTCGAAGGTGGCCTCCTTAAAGGGCGGGGAGATCTTGTTTTTGACCACCTTGACCCTGACCTGGGAGCCGATTTTGGCGTCGTCCGGGCCCTTAACGAAACCGTAGCGACGGATCTCCAGCCTTAAGGTCGCGTAGAACTTAAGGGCGTTGCCGCCGGTCGTGACCTCGGGCGAGCCATAGCTCATGGGGCCGATTTTCATGCGGACCTGGTTAATGAAGATAACCGAGGCCTGGGAGCGGTGGATGGCGCCGGTAAGCTTCCTTAGGGCTTGGCTCATTAGTCTCGCGTGGAGACCCACGTGAACGTCACCCATGTCGCCCAAGATCTCGGCCTCCGGGGTTAAGGCGGCCACAGAGTCGATGACGATGACGTCAACCGAACCGCTCCTAACCAAGATCTCGGCGATGTCCAGGGCCTGTTCGCCGTGGGCGGGCTGGCTTATCAAAAGCTCGTCGGTCTTAACCCCCAGGCGCCTGGCGTAGGCCACGTCCAAGGCGTGTTCGGCGTCTATGTAAGCGGCCACGCCCGGCTGGCCAAAGGCGTTTTTTTGCTTTTGGGCTTCGGCCACGATGTGGAGCGCCAAAGTGGTTTTGCCTGACGATTCCGGGCCGTAGATCTCGATGATCCGGCCTTTGGGGATGCCCCCGACGCCGATGGCGGCGTCAAGGCTAATGGAACCGGTGGGGATGGTCGCGATCTGTTCCTGCTCCCCCATGCCAAGTTTCATGATTGAGCCTTTGCCAAAGCTTTTTTCGATCTGGCCCAAGGCCGTTTCCAAAGCCTTTTGCCTGGCCACGTCTGCCGTGGGGGGCTTTTCTTTCTCTTTTTTGACGACTTTGGGTTCTTTTTCTTTTTCCGAGGCTTTTGCCATTTCATTCCTCATTTCAAGGTAAAAGGCGCCATCAAAACATTTCCGGCGCTTGACATTAAGCCCAAAAAAAACTTCTAGGTGGGCCAGCCGTTAATCGTTACGCCCGATAGCCTGCCCAAAGCCAAACGGTTTGGGCCTATCGAAAAAAAAGTTTCCTAACTCGCCTCCGCTCCCAATTCCCGCCCAAGGCCCCGCCTAAGGCCTCGCCTACGGCCCTCGGGCCATGCGCCGCGGCCCTAAAAGCTTAGGCCGGTCATGGTTAAGTGAATTTGAGTCTGAAACTTGGGCCTTTTCTGATATTTACGGTAATTATTAATTATCCCGCATAAATATCTGATAATTATTACCCTCGTAAAGAAACATTCTACTTTGGAGCGCAAAAAAAGTCAACGAATTCTAAAAAAACGAGCCTTTAAAAAATTTACCGTGAAATACCAAAGGCCTGGCCAGGCCAGGCAACGGCTAAGCGCCCAAGGTTTGCCAAAAAACCCCTAGCCGCTCGCCTCGTCACTGGGCCAAATCCCCAAAACGCCCTAGCCTCAGCTCTCCCCGGGGCCGGCCCGAGTTTCTTTCCCCGGCCAAATAGGCTAAGCCCAAAGGGGCCCATGCCCTGGCCAAGGGGTCAGGGCGGTTAAGCTTTGATGGGGAAATTTACTTGCGGAAATATGGTTGGTCTTAGGGTAACTTACGAAAATTAGTGACAAAAATCAAACGGGACGCGTTTAAGGGCCTTCCATGGCCCAGGGCTTCCCTTAAGCCTCTGGGGTAGGCAAAAAACCGGCAACCCATGGGGAGGCGTCCTCGAAAGAAGCGTTGCGGTCAAGGGAGGCCGGGAGCTTTAGAGCCTTAAGGCACTAGGGTTAATGGGATGTTAAATTTTTCCATTTGGTTTTTGAGCTCGCGTTCATGTTTGGGTTGGTTTAACCACTTTAAGCCCGAGGCCAAATACGTTAAGGCGTTTGCGTTTTTTTGGCTAATGTAGTAGTTGGCCCATCTTTGAATCATGGCGACCAGTCGATCGTCAAGCTCCAAGCCTTGTTTTTCAAAGCTTTTGATTCTGGCCAAAAGAACGTCGAGTGGGGGAAGAAACTTAATTCGGCCAGCGGAATCCGGGATGGCTAGGCTATAAGCGCGGCTATATAGGTCCAGGGCTTGGTTAAACCTCTTGGCATCATGCGGAATTTGATAAGCGTAAATCCACATGGTCAAGAAAATAAACTCTATGCCCATCAAGCCGCGGGAAGAATCAACGACAAACAACCACCTAAGTAAATAATCTTCTTTTGAAAAGTCAGTATAATAATCGACCATCTTATCAAAAATTTTATTTAATTTAACTTTGCTAAAGTTTTGGTCAAAAGATTCTTTAATTTCGTCCGTAGGTTGTCCGTATACTTGGCTAAGGGCGTTGGCCGTATCGGGGGTGGCGAATTCAATAAGTTTTTGCACGTATGAGTTAACTACGGAGAACGGTTGGGTATGTTGATAAATAACGTCAAATTTTTCTGGACAGTTAAAATCATTAGTGAGATAATATAGTGTTTCAGCAGTGCTTTTCTTAGTTGAATGATCAAATGGGGTTAGAAATAAGTTAATAAAATAATATCCCTTCCAATATGGAATCATTAACTTAAATAAATCAAGTTGTATAGAAATAAAATTATAAGATTGAGTGTTAAAATATTCTTTAGCATCATCTAGTACTTTATAATGATTTAATGCGAGGTTAAACTGAATACGATCTGGTGAAGAAATAAAATTTATATCATTTTTTGAAATTAAATAATAGATAAATTTTCTTTTAATACTATCATTATTAACTTGTAATGTAAAAAGTGCATAATTTAATAAATCAAAGTTATATTTATCAAATAAATCATCAAGAAATTTGTTAATACCAAAAGTATGTCTACTTTTACTGCTAACTTTAGTAAGTGTTATAAGTGTAATAAGTAATATTATAGAACTAATAAGAGGTAATTTATTAGACCCTATAATTAAGCCAACAATATAACAAATAATCATTGCGATTATTATAAAAAACGAAGAACAAGTAATAAAGGTTAAACCTTTAGGGGGCATTATAAAATCCTTAATCAAAATAAGAGGATAGTTAAAAAATCGGAGCTCTTGGCGCCCTGGCGTTTTTAACCCCTTGACGCGTCACGGTTATGATCGTTGTTTTTCGCGCGTTTTTCAACCCTTTACCTCCCTGGCACCAAACTTACGCCAATGTCGCTACCATGAGTAACAGCTCTTTCTCAAGATTCGTTTGGTTTAACCAGCCTAATCCCGAGGCCAACGACGTTAGGGCCGAAAGGTTTTTTTCGGCCGCGAAGCGTTCGGTCATGTTTTTTAGGTCAGCGGCCAGCGTCCCATCCAGGCTCAATTCCCGCTTGTCATGGCTTTTGATTCTGGCCAACAAACCGTCCAGTGAGGACATGATCTTAACGTTACCGCCAGAGCCCTCGCGACTTTCAAAACCCCCGTAATCTTCGGAGCCCCCATGGCCTTCTAAGTCTTCATGATCTTCAAAACCCCCGTAACCTTCAGAGCCCCCATGGCCTTCTGAGTCCCGATGGCCTTCTAAGTCCCCATGGACTTCAAAACCCGGGTGAGCCATATAAGCCTGGCTAAAACAGCGCTCGAAAAGGTCCACGGCTTGGTCAAACCTTTTTTCGTCATGGGGTTCTTGGAAAGCGTAAACCCACATGGCCTCAAAAACAAACTCCACGTTTGACAATCCAGCCGAGGAATCGGAGAAAAACAACCACCGCGGCAAACAATCCCCCTCTGAAAAGTTGGTGAAATAAGCGGCCATCTCGTCAAATTTTACATTGAAGGCGTCCATATCGCGGGGTTGGGCGAGTAAATTTGTCAATTCTTCCGAAACTTCGCCGTACTTTGGGCCCAGGCATTTGGGCATTTCGGGACCGGCGAAATCATAAAGCTTTTTCGCGTGCTCTTGAACTTCCCCCATGTCTTGGTTATGGCTAAAAATTAAGTCAAACTTTTCCGGAACGCCGAAATCCCCGGTGAGTTTTTTTAGCCCCGCCACCGGGCTTGAAGGGGATATAATATAGTCGTTAATGAAGTTTTTACCCCGCAAAAACGGTATCATCATCCTTAATAAAACAACTTGTGGTAGAAAAATATAGAGAACTTGCTCGCAAAAAAATTCCATATCTACTGTTTGTAAAGTTTTTTCTTTGTTTATTAAATTATCTAAACTAATAGCATCATCTAAGGTAATAAAATTAATACTTTTATTGAAAACTATCTCGTTTACTATTTCCTTGCTAACTTCATGATCAGCCTCCTTTAATGATTCTAACGCATCGATTGTTTCGTCAAAATCATATTTACATAACAATGTAGAAATGGGATCCAAAATTTTTTCATACTTTTTACCCAAGATATTTTTTATGATATAAATTAAGGCTAATATTACTATAATAGTAATGATAAAACCTAAATGGCCAGGTCCTGTAATTAACCTTATAACGTAACTAATGGCCAAAGCGCCTAGAACGGCAAAAATTAAACAGCCAAGATATGGTAATATTTTTCTAAACATAATCAAAAACCCTTTTCCCCGCGCCTTATCCAGCGCCTTGTCTCGCTTCTAAGCTCATGTTTTGGCTCACCCCTTGTGGCCTAGCACCGAAAAAACTTCTCTCCCCAAACCCGTGGGCCCAGGCCCAGAAAACACTTACCCCATCACAAACCCGGGGGACCAGGCCCAGAAAACACTTACCCCATCACAAACCCGGGGGACCAGGCCCAGAAAACGCTTACCCCATCCCAAACCCGGGGGACCAGGCCCAGAAAACGCTTAC
>JAITLH010000153.1 GCA_031277995.1 Deltaproteobacteria bacterium | reverse complement strand
GAGCTCCTCCGCCTCAGCGAACGGCTGGACTCCCTTGGGGACTACCTAAAGTCCAAGATAAAGTCAAATAACCCCAACTTCACCGAGGGTCTGGTCACAAGCTCGGTTCTGGTCTGCGTTGGGGCCATGGCTATAGTCGGCTCTTTTGAGGAAGGCCTGGGCCAGGGCCGGGTGACCGTTTACACCAAAACCCTAATCGATTTTTTCTCCGTGGCCGTCCTGGCTTCCAGGCTGGGTTCGGGGGTTCTTTTAAGTTCCGTACCCTTACTAATCTACCAGGGGCTTTTGACCATGGCCGCCGGGGCCCTCCAGCCGGTTTTGGCCGGTCCGATCACCGATTGCCTCTCGGCCACGGGCGGCCTTATGGTCATGGGCATAGGGGTCAACATGATTGGCCTAAAGCCGCCCATCCCCATTTCCAGCATTCTCCCGGCTTTGGTTTTGGCCTTAATCGTTCCGGCTTTTGTTCCCTAGAGACTTTTTTGGCGAGCCAAAAAAATAAGCCCACTAAAAAAACCCCCACGCTAAAATAATCACCGCCAATGCCCCTTTCCGCAAAGCCCGCCGGGCTTTGGCCCGGTAGCGCCCGTTGGCCAAACGAACCTTATTTCACGGTTACGAGCTTATGGGCCATCCGCCCCAGGCCGATTTTTTCGGCGTGCTCTAACTGCGATCTCCAATTGGAGCCCGGGTGGATGCGGGTAAAAAGGTCCCGGCCGCCGCCGGGCCGATCGTCTACTATGGAACCGGCCAGGGTCATGGCTTGGTTTACGGCCTCTATCGAGGCCATGTCCACGGCGACGGGGTCAAGGGAAGCGAAAATGCCCAAATCCGGGATGACGGCGGCGTCGTTTTCGTTATGGCAATCGCAATAGGGGGAGACGTGGTTGACCACGTTTATGTGAAAACTTGGCCGCCCCTGCACCACGGCTTTGGCGTATTCGGCCATTTTGCGATTTAGGGCGTCCCCCACCGTGTCCCACTCAACCCCGATGGCGTTGTAATTGCAACTGCCTACGCAGCGCCCGCAGCCGACGCATTTGTTTTCGTCGATGACGGCCTTTTTTTCCTTAAACGAGATGGCCGACTGGGCGCAGTATTTGGCGCAGGTCTTACAGCCCAAGCAAAGCTCCCGATCGATCACGGGTTTTCCGTCGTTGTGCATGGCCATCTTCCCGGCCCGGCTGCCGCTGCCCATGCCCAAGTTCTTAATGGCCCCGCCAAAACCGGTCATCTCGTGACCCTTAAAGTGGTTTAGGGAAAAAACCGCGTCGGCGTCCATGATGGCCCGGCCGATTAAGGCGGTCTTTAAAACCTTCCCGCCCTCGATGGGGACTTCCACGTCGTCGGTGCCCTTTAGCCCGTCCCCGATAATCACCTGGCAGCCGGTCGTGGCCGGCCAATAGCCGTTTTCTTGGGCCGCTTCCATATGGGCCAGGGCGTGGGTCCGTCGGCCAACGTAAAGGGTCCCGCAATCGGTCAAAAACGGCATCCCGCCAAAGGACTTAATTTTATCGACCACGGTCTTGGAGAAGTTTGGCCGCAAAAAGGCCAAGTTGCCCGGCTCCCCGAAATGGAGCTTAATGGCCACGAATTTTCGGTCCAGTCCCAAAGAACCCAAATCGGCTTTGTCCAGGACCCGGCCCAGCTTGTGAAGCAAGCTATCGCCAAATTCGCAGCGCATGTTGGTAAAAAATACCTCGGACTTTTTCATCTAAACCTCCCACGGAATGCGAAGCGACCATCCCAATCGCCTTACCCGAAAGTTAACCGACTTTTTATTTAAAAATAACAAAGAAGGTTAAACTCCCCTATTTCCCTCCGATTACCGCCAATCCCCAATAAAATTACCAAATATTTGGCGATTTTAGTCAAAAAAATAAAACAATGACCCAAGACCCATCCATCCCAAGGCCCCATGACCCTTAAACGGACAAATCCATTGACGTTAAATCTTATTGGCTGAAAAAAAATCCCGCTAAACCCCCGGCCAAAACGAGAACCGAGACTGGCCAATTAAGCCTACCCAATCGCCCAAAGGCGATCGGCCCGGTTTAATTGGCCCAGCCAAAGCCAAGGCCTTTAACCCTAGGCCAATATTTTGGCCAAGCCGTCGGCCATCAGCATCCCTTTGGGGCTGGGTTTTAGTTTGTCGCCGACCGGGGTGAGAAATCCGTCTTTGATTAAGTCCGAGAGGGTTTCCGATTCTTTGACCAAGTCCCGGGAAAGGCCTTCCGATAGCCTTAGGCCCAGCATGATTTCTTCCACGCGAACCTGATCGGGGGAAAGTTCTTCGATAAACTCGTAAGGGAGGCGCCCGGCCTCCAAGGCCACGGCCCAGCGCTTGACCGAGGAGACGTTGGCCCAGCGCCTCTGGCCGTCAAAACTATGGGCCGAGGGGCCCAGGCCCAGGTAAGGTTCCCGGTGCCAGTATTTTAAATTGTGGCGGCAAAAGGCCCCGCCCCGGGCGAAATTGGAAACCTCGTAGCGTTCGAAACCGCGCATGGCCAGGGCTTCGCCGGTCAGAAGAAAGAGTTCCGAGGTAAGTTCCTCGCCGGGGAGTCTGGGGACGATGCCCGCGGCCAGGGCCCGGCCCAGGGCCGTGGAGGGTGAAGGGGTAAGAACGTAAGCCGAGACGTGATCGGCCCAGGTGGCCGCGGCTTGGTCAAGCTCGGCGGCCCACTCCTGAGGGCTCTGACCGGGGTGGGCGAAGATGAAATCCAAACTTAAGCTTAGGCCCACGGAGGTAACCATGTCGATGGCCTTTTTACTGTCGGCCACGGTATGGTTCCTGGACAAACTGGCGTTTAGCCACTGGGGATTAAAAGACTGGACGCCCAATGAAACCCGGTTAAAGCCAAGGGTTTTCCAAAATTTTACCTTTTCTTCGGTGACGTCCTCCGGATTGGCCTCAATCGTGGCTTCGAAATTTTCGGCCAAGGGGAATTTTTCCAAGGTCTCAAATAGGGTTTTAAGATCGTTTATGGTAAGCAAACTGGGACTGCCCCCGCCCAGATACAAAGTTTCAAAGGGTCCCGGCCAAGATTTGGCGTAAAACCCGGCTTCTTTTTCCAAAGCCTTTAGCCAAAGGGGAATTAAATCCAACGCCGAGATGGAATAAAAATCGCAATAAGGGCACTTTCTTGAACAAAAGGGCACGTGAACATATAATCCTGGCAACATTTAAGGTCCTTATTTAAGCTTTTGAGACAACCCGGCCGTAACCAAAAAAACCGAGCTAGCCGCCCGGGCGATTTTTTGATGGGTCAGGCCCGAAAGGTCCCTAAAAAACCTGGACGTCGAATCCATGGGCACCAGCCCGCCGCCCACCTCGTTGGAAACCATTATGACCGGCCCTTCCCTCTTACTCGCGGCGGCCAAGAGCTTATCGACCCTGGCCATGACCAACCCTTCGTCGCGGCTATCGGGTTCCAAGCCGATTACGTTCGATAGCCAAATGGTCAGGCAATCGAGTAAGACCGGGGCCGCCAAACCGGCCAGGTCCAGCCCCTTAACCAAATCCAGCGGTTCTTCGATGGTCTCCCATTCCGGCCCCCTTTCGGCCCGATGGTTTTCGATGCGGCTAACCATCTCGGCGTCCAGGGGCTCGGCCGTGGCCAAATAAAAACGGGGCGGCGGATACTTTTCGGCATGGTTCAAGGCGGCCAAGGTCTTTCCGCTCTTGGCCCCGCCCAAATAAAGAATGACCTCACCCATGGCTGGCCCTTTTTTCCATAACGACTCCCCCATCCAAGAAAAGTTAAAAAAATCAATCGCCGGCCCGGTTTTGGGCCGGCCCCGCCAAAGGCCCCAAAAAAACCGGCGCGCCGTGGCATCGCCCAAAATCCCCCCCGCCACCTCGGTCAATGGGCCAAGGGTCCGAGGCCGAGGCTTACTTTAACGGCTTTGGGGATCGCGATTTGGCCATTGTACTTTAAATTAGCCGCCTTTCTCAAGCGGCCCATTTACAAGACGCGGCCCAAGCCCGCCCCGCGCCCGGCCCATGCCCGCCCCACGCCCGGCCCAACCCCGCCCAGCGCTTATTGGCTTACCAAAGCCGCCTTTGGCTTTTGGCTTCGCGATTTTTGTTCGCCCGCGTTTTACGGGACCAGAAACGGATCCCTTCGTGGGGCTCGAGATTTTTTTAAACCGTAAAGACAATAAACGTTGAAACCCGCCAAAACGCTTAAACTGGCCGCCTGGCTGGCCGCTTGGCTCGCCGTGTGGACAATGATTGGGTAAAAAAGTATAATAATTCTAACGTGGAGGCCTAAGACAAGTTTGAAACTCGTTTTGGGACGGGCAATTAGCC
>JAITLH010000119.1 GCA_031277995.1 Deltaproteobacteria bacterium | reverse complement strand
AAAACGCTCATGATAAAACTTTAACGCCCCGGCCAATGCTAGTCCCGACAACTTTCATGGAAACAATTGGTCGGAGGCGACCGAAAGACCCTCCCGCTCGCCCCTTTCCCCCGACGGGCCCCAAAAGGGGCCCAAAGGTTATTTCTTTAACGACGCTTCCAGCTTAACCAGTTCCTCCTGGATCTTTTTCAAGTTCTCCGCCTCGGCGGGATATTGGGCGATGAGCCAATCGTAAACCGGTTGCGAGGCGGCCTTAAACCTGGCCCTTTCCTCGTCGGCCAGTTCAATCACGGCCAGCCTTTCCTTTAGGAAAGCGATGGAGTCGTTTTCCATGTTGGTGGCCTTTTCCCGCTGCTTTTGGGTGGCGTAAGCCAACGACTCGTCGAAAATTTGCCGCAAATCGTCCGGCAACGAATAGTAGAAATCGGGATTGACGCTAATGTTAAGAAGATCGAACACGTGGCCGGTCAAGGAGAGGTGACTTTGGGCCTCGTAGAGTTTTCCGGAGATGATGACCGCTATGGGGTTTTCCTCCCCGTCGACGGTATGCTGTTGAAGGGCGGTAAAAAGTTCCGAATAAGCGATGGGGACCGGCTGGGCGCCGTAGGCTTCCATGATTTGGATAAACATGGGGCTTTCCATGACCCGCATCTTAAGGTCTTTCATGTCCTCCACTTTGTTGATGGGCCTTTTGGAGTTGGTGACGTGGCGCAGTCCGTTTTCAAACCAGCTCACGATCTTTAACCCGGTCTCTTCCTCGGCGGCCTTGGTCAATTCCTTCATGTAGTCGCTATCGGCGAAGGCGTAAGCGACCTCGCGGGAAGGGAAGATATACGGCAAGGTCAATGGAGTGAACTTACTGGTAAAAACTTCCAGCGGGGCGGTCGAGTTGTCGCAGACCTGTATGACCCCGTTAATGACCGCCTCGTAAAGCTTGCGGCCGGTACCCAATTGGCCGCCGCCCATGAAATTGTAATCAAGCCGGCCGCCGGATCTTTTTTTCATTTCCTCGCCGAACAATACCAAGCCCCAGCCGATGGGATGCTCTTCCCCGGCCGGGGTGGTGCAACCAATGTTGACCATGTACTTTTCTTGCTGGGCGTTGGCGTTTTTTGACAAACCGTAACCCGCCGCCGACAAGGCCAGGGCGAAGGCCGCCAAAGTCAAAGTTAATTTAAACTTAAGGCTTTTCTTCATTGAAATTACCTCCAAATGAACGAAAAAAAATATAAACCGATAGTCAATTAATGGCGTCAAACGGGGACGGTAAAAAAGCCCGAGAAGTCCGGTTGATTAAATACTCCAAACACCGTCTCAAAGTTTAACGCGACAGGAATTCAAGCGGCCCTTTCAAGTCTTTCGGAGCTTCAAGTCTTTCGGAGCTTTAAGAGCTTTCGGAGCTTTAAGAGCGTTCGGAGCTTTTAGGCTCTTTTCTGGAAAAGGGCGTCTTGGCGCCATCGATGGCGCGAACTAAAGCTTTGGAATAAAAATGGTCGAGGGGATGGGCCCAAAACTTAAAGCTACCCGGGCCAGGCGCGCGAAAATTTTGGGCCATCAAAACCCGCGGCGCTTGTTCGCCCCCTTTGGGAAGGCCCTGGGCCCTTGAAAAAGATCGCTTCTTTCGGGGCCTTTAAGAAATTTTCGCGAAGACGAATTAAAACGCCACCAAAAACCCTTATGGCCTCGGTAAAGGCGAAGGGCGGTTTTGGGCGGAATATGACGAAAAGCCTTATCTGTAAGGAAAAAAACGAAGGCGGCCCCCCTAACCTCCCCCAAGCCAAAAAAACCCCCGGTTTCGTTGGTCGCCATTTCTCGCCTGGGCGACCAGCGCCTGGGAAGGGTTTTTTTTACCCGCCGCCATAAACCCCGTAAACGCCAAGGGGAAATCGCCTCGCCCCCCAACGTTCAAAAGCCCAAAGGGCACCTGCTTATGGATAGCGCCGCTCCATGGTTTGGACGGATCCTCGGAGGGGGGGGAGGCGGCCAAACCCCATGGCCAAATTTTTCATAATAGAGGGGGGGGCGGTTAGTTTGGGAACTTAAGCGGCCAAGGAGCGTAAGCCCAGGGCCAGTCGTATGGTTTTCAGCCCACGGCAAAATATTAGATATTGACTTTCATAAAGCAGATCTTGTGCCAAGCCCAAAATAGGCTAACCTCGCCTGGGGCCAAAAGCCAAAATATTCCAAGGCCTAGGTAACGCGTCTTAGTTAGGGCCGATATTTTTCATAAATATTCAAGCGAGATAACGATTGTCCGCGGTCATTTTGGCCTTTGGCCACTCAAATAAGCATCTTTAAAAATAAGCGCGCCCCAAAGCCCTTTAGCCCCGGCTCTCCTGGCTTTTAAAGACCGGAAGCTCCTTTCCAGCGCTGTCCCGCCTTATTTATCAAGCCGCGTCTAGCCGTATCAAAATCGCTACCCTTAAATTAGGCGACAAAACCGCGGTTTCGGGTTTGGGCCCCCGGCCACCTGTAAAAAATGTCAGAAAAGTGTAACGTCATCCTTTAAAAACTGTAATATTTTACAACGGGGAAAAAGCCAATTAAATAACCAACCCACGATAACCAAGTAACTTCCCGATTGGCTTTAAAAAATTTTATCGTTTTGACAAGTCAAGATTTATTGACAATAATTGGCCTCCGGCATACCTTGGCCCCCACCAAAAACCGCTGGCCCCTGGCCCGCTGTTTTTGGCCCGCTGGCCTTGGCCCGCTAGCTTGGCCCTTTAGGTCTATCGATTCCAGCCTAACCTATCGCCCTCACCATTATCCTTATCGTTTCCGGATCAACACTTGGCGAGCGGCCTTTGGGGCCGCGCCCCGGGCCGCCCGGCGGGCGGGAGCTTTGGCCGCGTTTTTTTAAATCCGTCAAGCTATGGGGCCATGGTCCGGCTGGGACTTTTTAAGGATTTGGGGAGGGTTGGCACGATCTTTGATACTTATAAAGAAACCATTTTTAGC
>JAITLH010000082.1 GCA_031277995.1 Deltaproteobacteria bacterium | reverse complement strand
GGGGGCCCTTTGTTATGGCCAGGTTTGGGGTTTTTGGGGGGAAAAGCGGCCCGGCCGGGAACCGGAACGGGCGGTTTTAGAAATCGCTTGACAAACGCGGTTTCGGGCTTTAAACTGGAGCCAAAATTACGAAACAAACAAGCTAAATTTTAGAATTTGGTGTCAATATTGGCTAACGTGGCAAATTTTTTAAATAAAGTTTAGTTTTTTGTTTTAAAAGCGCCAAAAATCAGGATTTTTTTTGCCGGTTTAGTGGGCGCTGGGGGTTTTTTTTGTTTTTGGGAAAAACGCTCAATCGTTTGGGACGTTTTTTCGGGTTGGAGAGAACGTTCGGACGTTTTTGGAATTAACAATAGAACGTTTTTCCAAAACGTTCGGTTGTCAATTTAAGTTTGTCAAAGAGGCCATGCTCAAAACGCTTTCAAACATCCCCAGACGAGTCGTTTCGGCTACCAGGTATTCTTTAAGCGGCCTTAGGGAGGCCATGAAAAAAGAGGAATCGATTCGGCTGGAAGCCTTGGCCTTGGTCATTTTGGTCATCACCCTCGCCTTTGTCCCCTGGCCCCTTTGGAAAAAAGTGACCTTGGCGGCCGTTTATCTCATTATCCCCTTAACCGAGCTCATTAATTCCGCGATTGAGGACGTTTGCGATCTGGTCTCCTCGGACTATCACCCCAAGGTCAAGGCGGCCAAGGACAAGGGTTCGGCGGCCGTGCTGGTGGCCATCGTGATTGGGATTGTGGCCTTGGTGGCCTTGATCGTATGTCCTTGAGGGGCGGCCCGGGCCGGGCGGGGCCGGGCCTGGGCTGGGCTGGGCTGGTGAGAAAGTTACGCAAAAGGTAAAAAGGGAAGTTGAGTCCCGACGTTTTTGTCAAAAAACGAGGGGGCCAAAGAAGCCCCGGGGCCCAAAAGTGTTGGGGACCTGAGGGCGTAATAGATTGATTTGTAAGGGATTTTTTATAAAAAAAGCCGTTGCGCATATTTGTTGCAATAGGGCGAGTCACAATATTTTCCTTCCCGTTTAAAGGAGACCCCATGTCAGCCCCCAACCCCAGAAACGCGGTCAGGGCAAGTTTGGCCATTAGCCCGCCCGTTTTGCCCGAATCGGAAAAATTACCGCCCACCGAACTTTTTGGTCGGGATATTTTTAGCCTCAAGTTGATGCGAGAAAGGTTACCCAAAACCGTCTACGAAAGGCTCATGGCCACGATCGAAAGCGACGTCCCCATCAGTTTGGCCGACGCCGACGTCATCGCCAGCGCCATGAAAGACTGGGCCATCGAAAGAGGCGCCACCCATTTCACCCATTGGTTTCAACCGCTAACCGGGGTCACGGCCGAAAAACACGACGCCTTTTTGACCCCCACCCACTCGGGCGAGATCATAAACGAGTTTAGCGGGAAGATGCTTATTAAGGGCGAACCCGACGCCAGCTCCTTTCCCTCGGGCGGCATTAGGTCCACCTTTGAGGCCAGGGGTTACACGGCCTGGGATCCGACCAGCCCGGCCTTTTTGCTAAAAAGCGGCGGCCGCTATACCTTGTACGTCCCGACCATCTTTTTGTCCCACACCGGGGAAGCGCTGGACCAAAAGACGCCGCTTTTAAGGTCCCAGGAAGCCGTGTCCAACCAGGCCATAAGGATTTTGAGGTTTTTTGGAAACGACCGGGTCACTAGGGTTAGGGCCATGGTTGGCCCCGAGCAAGAGTACTTTTTGATCGACCGCAGGCTCTATAGTTTAAGGCCGGATCTGATTTTGAGCGGACGGACGCTTTTTGGGGCCCCGGCCCCCAAGGGCCAGGAGTTGGAAGACCACTATTTTGGGGCCATCAGCCCCCAGATCTTGGCCTTCATGAACGAGGTGGAAAATAGGCTCTGGGCCTTGGCCATACCGGCCAGGACCCGCCATAACGAGGTGGCCCCGGCCCAGTTTGAGCTGGCCCCCCTCTATGAGCAGATAAACTTGGCCGTTGACCACAACATGCTGCTTCTTAAGATCTTAAGGGAAACGGCTAACGAGTTTGGCTTGGAGTGCTTATTGCACGAAAAACCCTTCGCTGGGGTCAACGGCTCCGGCAAACACAATAACTGGTCCCTTTGCGATTCCGAGGGCCATAACCTCATGGATCCCGGACCCACGCCCTGGAAAAACTCCCAGTTCATGGTCTTTTTGGCCGCCGTGTTACGGGCCGTCCACAAATACGGGATCCCTTTGAGGATCGGCGTCACCGGGGCCGGAAACGACCATAGATTGGGCGCGAACGAAGCGCCCCCGGCCATCTTGTCGGTCTTTTTGGGCGAGCAGCTAACCGACGTCATTAAGGCCTACAGCGAAGGCAAAAGCGACGCCGAGACGTGGCGGGGCGGGGCCATGACCCCGGGCATTAGCGCCTTGGCCCCCTTGGCTAGGGACATTACCGACCGCAACCGCACCAGCCCCTTCGCCTTTACCGGCAATAAGTTTGAGTTTAGGGCCGTGGGTTCGTCCCAGTCGATCGCCCTACCAAACATCACCCTAAACGCCTCGGTGGCCTGCGCCTTGGATGACATCGCGACCGAGCTTGAAAAAATCGGAAACGGCGATCCCGACAAGGCCGCCCGGATCGTTTTAACCAAGCTCTTTGAGGAGCATCTCCCCATCGTCTTTAACGACAATAACTACACCAAGGAGTGGGAGCTTGAGGCCGAAAAGAGGGGTTTGCCCAATCTTAAAGATAGCGTCACGGCCATCGGTTACATCACCTCCCCCGAGGTCAAGGAGGTTTTCTCCCGTCACGGCATCCTAAACGAAAGGGAACTTGAGGCCCGCCAGGAGGTCCTTTTGGAAAACTACGTTAAGGTCGTGCACGTGGAGACCAAACTCGTCCAGACCATGGGCCGGGCCACCATCTTGCCGGTCGCCCTAAAGGCCTTGGGGGATGCCGGAAAGTTGGCCGCTTTGCCAAAGGTCGAGGGGGCCCCGGTCCATCCGGGAGAGAAAATCTACCAAAACCTTTTTAGGCACACCTCAAAACTAACCGAGCTACTCGATAAGTTAGACGTCACCCACGTCAAACTAGACGCCATCGAGGATTTCGCCGATAAAGCCGTGGCCGCGAGGGATCAACTTATCCCCCTACTTAGTGAGATAAGGACCCACGTGGACGCCTTGGAGCTGATGGTTAACGATTCCGATTGGCCCTTACCCAAGTATGGGGAGCTCCTTTGGCAGTAGTCTAAAAAAGCCCACGCGATAGCTTCACGGTAAGGGCGACCCTAGGTCGCCCTTACCGTCTGGGGTTTTTGTTGGTTGCCGCGGCCCATGGGGGGAGGATTTTTCCCTTTGGGCGCGGCCTTGGCGTCTTTGGAATATTTAAGGCCAATTTATCGCGGGGTTTGGGAGCGGTTTTGTGGTAGAATTAATAATGCCCAGTTTGCCCGAAGTACGCGGCTTGGTACGCGGCTTGGTACGCGGCTTGGGCGGGGGCTAAAAAAAGGCGCCCCGGCGCCGCTTTTGGCCTAGCTTAGGTTGGTACCCTTATGGCGATCCCCTTCGCCCCTTGACCCCGGAGTGGGGGTTTTGGGCGGGAGGGATTTTTGTCCCCTGGGGACGGGCCTTTTCGCGAAATCTCTTTGCCAAAACGAGCGAGGGGTTTTTTGGTCGCTTGGGGACGGGCCTTTTCGCGAAACTTTTTTTGCCAAAACGAGCGAGGGTTTTTTTGGTCGCTTGGTTTGGGAATAGCGTTGAGAACGAGAATGGAAAAAATAGGCTTATACGATCCGGCTTTTGAACACGACGCCTGCGGGGTGGGTTTCGTGGTAAGGCTCGACGGGCAATCGAACCACGAAGTGGTGGCCCTAAGTTTGAGGCTCGTGGTTAACATGACCCATCGGGGGGCGGCCGGGGCCGACGCGGATTCGGGCGACGGCGCGGGGATATTGATTAGGATCCCGGACGCTTTTTTTAGGAAATTCTTTGGGCCGGATCTGCCCGAGGCCGGAAAGTGGGGCCTGGGCATGGCCTTTTTGCCCAGGGAAGAAAGGGCCGCGAGTAGGTCTAGGGAGATGGTGGAAAACCAGGCCGAGGCCTTGGGCTGGCGGGTGGCCGGCTGGCGGGAAGTCCCCATCGAACCCTCGGCCTTGGGGAAGATGGCCGCCGATACCAGGCCCGGGATATGGCAGTTTGCCGTGGTTAGTTTGCCCAAGCCCAAGGAAGACCAAGAGGGCTTGGAGCGTAGGCTATACGTTCTTAGGAAAAGCTTGGAAAAAAAGGCCCTGGAAGTGGGGCTTAGCCAAGACAGGTTTTATATTCCCAGCTTGTCTTGTCGGACGGTCGTCTATAAGGGCATGATGATGGCCTCGCAGGTGGCCGGGTTTTACCCGGATTTGGTTAACGAGGAACTTATTAGCCCCTTGGCCGTGGTCCACCAAAGGTACAGTACCAACACCTTTCCCTCCTGGAGGTTGGCCCAGCCCTTTAGGGGACTGGCCCATAACGGGGAAATAAATACCATTAAGGGTAATCGCGCTTGGCTTGAGGCCAGGGAACCCAATGTCAGTTCGCCCTTGTTTGGAAACGACATAAAAAAACTCTTTCCCTTAATCGAGCCCGATTCCTCGGATTCGGCCAGTCTCGATAACGGCTGGGAATTTTTAAGAAGGGGCGGCCGGAGTTTGGAGCATGCCCTGACCATGCTTATCCCCCAGGCCTGGGGCCAAAAATATCCCATGAGTTTGAATTTGAGGGGCTTTTTTGAGTACCACGCCGGGCTAATGGAACCTTGGGACGGCCCGGCGGCGGTGGTGGTCTCGGACGGGCTTTCGGTCGCGGCGGCCTTGGATCGAAACGGCCTTAGGCCCGCCCGGTATAGTTTGGCCGATAACGGGCTATTGGTTTTCGCCTCGGAATCCGGGGCCTTGGAGCTTGACAATAACCGCGTTGTCGATAAGGGATCATTAAGGCCCGGCCAGATGATCTTGGCCGAGGTGGGCTCGGGTAGGTTATTAAAAAACGCCGAAGTCAAAAGCGTCTTGGCCCGACAGCGTCCCTACCGGCGCTGGGTCTCCGAAAACCGCATCGACATCCCCGGCTTTTTTACCATGCCCTCCAGATTCACTACCAGCCTTGACGATCTCCCCTTCAGACAAACGCTTTTTGGTTACAACCGAGACGATACCGAGATAATCTTAACGCCCATGGCCTCAAGCGGGGCCGAACCCAACGGGTCCATGGGGGCCGACATCCCCCTGGCCGTCTTAGACCAAAAGCCCCAGTCGCTTTTTTCTTTTTTTAGGCAACAATTCGCCCAGATCACCAATCCGCCCATAGATCCCATCAGGGAAGAACTGGTCATGAGCCTTATGACCTTTATAGGCTACGACCCCAATATCTTAAGCGAGGAACCCAGGCAAGCGCGGCTGGTGAAACTTGCCTATCCTTTTTTGAGTAACGACGATTTGGGTCGGCTAAAGGATCTTAAATACGAGGATTTCCATAGCGTCACCATCGATTCGGTTTTTCCCCGGCCCGAAAAAGACGCTTCCCTTGGCTCGACCTTGGCCCAAGCTTTGGTTAGGTTAGAGGCCGAGGCCGAAACGGCCGCCCAGGGCGGCACCCACATCATCATCGTCTCCGATAAAAAAGCCGGGTCCTGGTCCAAGGACAAAACGGCCGGGGACCAGGCTTACTTACCCATCCCCTCGCTTTTGGCCGTGGCCGCGGTTAACCGAAAACTCGTCGAGATTGGCAAAAGGGTTTCGATTGGCGTGGTTTGCCAAGCCGGGGACGCCTTGGAAGTAAGCCACATGGCCATGCTGTTAAGCTTGGGGGCCTCGGCCATTAACCCGTGGCTGGCCTTTGAGACGGTGGCCGACTTGGCCTCCCGGGGCCATCTAAACTCGGTCATGAGCGCCACCACGGCCGTGGAAAACTACGTCTTGGCCTTAAGGAAAGGCTTACTTAAGATCATGAGCAAGATGGGCATCTCCACCCTTAGGGGTTACCGCGGGGCCCAGATCTTTGAGGCCGTGGGCTTGGGGCCGGACTTAATGGAAAAATATTTTCCCGGCATTCCCTCCATGATTGGGGGCTTGGGCCTAAGCCACCTGGAGGCCGGGGCCGTCCAAAGGGCCCAAAAAGCCGAGGAATTTTTGCCCATTGACGACGATGGGGGTCCCAAGATTTTGCCGACCGGCGGGACGTATCGGTTTAGGGCCGGCGGGCAAGATCACCTCTGGACGGCCCAAAGCGTCACGACCCTTAGAAGGGCCGTGACCGAGGGGGATTACGAGACCTATAAAACCTACGCCAAAATGATTAACGACCAATCCCAAAAGGCCTTTACCCTAAGGGGCCAACTGGAGTTTAAGGGCGGGCCGCCCCTTAGCCTTGACCAAGTGGAACCGGTTAGCGAGATCGTTAAACGCTTTTGTACCGGGGCCATGAGCTTTGGCTCCCTATCCAAGGAAGCCCACGAGACCATGGCCTTGGCCATGAATAAGCTCGGGGCCAGGAGTAATTGCGGCGAGGGCGGGGAAGACCCGGTTCGCTACAAACCCCGCCCCGACGGATCGTCCACCGTTTCGGCCATAAAGCAAGTGGCCAGCGGGCGTTTTGGGGTGACCATGGAGTATCTGGCCCACGCCAAGGAACTCCAAATAAAAATCGCCCAGGGGGCCAAGCCCGGGGAGGGCGGGCAGCTCCCGGGCCATAAGGTCGATACCGAGATTGGCCGGGTCAGGCATTCCACGCCCGGGGTGACCTTAATCTCGCCCCCGCCCCACCATGACATTTATTCCATCGAGGATATCGCCCAGCTTATTTACGATCTCCACCAGGCCGCCGACCAAGCGACCGTGGCCGTAAAACTCGTCTCCGTCGTGGGCGTGGGCACCATCGCCGCCGGGGTCTCCAAGGCCATGGCCGAATCGATCCTCATTTCCGGTTTTGACGGAGGCACCGGGGCCGCCCCGCTCTCTTCCATCCGCCACGCCGGATCGCCCTGGGAAGTTGGTTTGGCCGAGACCCAGCAAACTTTGGTCCTAAATAACCTTAGGACCAGGGTGCGCCTTCAGGTGGACGGCCAGATGAAAACCGGTCGGGACGTGGCCGTGGCCGCCCTTTTGGGGGCCGACGAATACGGTTTCGCCACGGCCGTTTTGGTTTCCATGGGCTGCTTAATGATGCGCAAGTGCCATACCAATACCTGCCCGGTGGGCGTGGCCACCCAGGATCCGGCCATGCGGGCCAGGTTTAAGGGGACGGTCCAGGACGTCATGAACTTTTTTACCTTCGTGGCCATGGAACTAAGGGAGATCATGGCCTACATGGGTTTTAGGACCGTCGGCGAGATGATCGGGCAAAGCGATAGGTTAGAGCCCAAAAAGGACTCGCCCATTTTGCTTGACCGTTCCATCGATTTTTCCAAGATTCTCCATAAGCCCGATTCCAAGGATCTAGCGTTTGTGAAATACGCCCAAAAACCCCAGGGCGATACCCTAGACGATCGCCTTTTGCCAAAGCTGATGGCTTCGATCGAAGAGGCCAAGCCGATCGTTTTATGCGCCCCGGTAAAAAATACCGATCGGACCATCGGGGCCAAGATCTCCTCTAGGGTGGTCAGAAAGTACGGCTTGGCGGGACTACCCGATGGCACCATTCACCTAAAGCTTAACGGCATCGCCGGGCAATCCTTTGGGGCCTTCGCCGCCCGGGGTTTGACCTTGGAGCTAATGGGCGAGGTCAACGATTACGTTGGTAAGGGCCTTTCCGGGGGGCGCCTAATCATCAAGCCGCCCCGGGACCTCCACCCCGACTTTGTCCCGGAGCTAAACACCATCGCCGGAAACGTGGTTCTCTACGGCGCGACCTCGGGGGAGCTCTACATGAACGGCTTGGCCGGGGAGCGCTTCGCCGTCAGAAACAGCGGGGCCCTGGCCGTGGTCGAGGGCGTGGGTGACCATGGCTGCGAATACATGACCGGCGGCCGGGTGGTCGTTTTGGGTAAGACCGGGGTCAACTTCGCGGCCGGGATGAGCGGGGGCCTAGCCTACGTCTACGACGCCGACGGCTTTTTCGATAACCACTGCAACCTGGAAATGGTCGATCTCGATCTCCTGGATCCCGACGACGAAGCCGAGTTAAGGGTCTTGATTTCCCGCCACGCCGCTTTTACCAATAGCGCCGTGGCCAAAAGGATCCTAAACGACTGGTCCAAGGCCAGAACCAGTTTCGTCAAGGTCTTCCCCATGGAATACCGCCAAGGCATCGCCCTGGAATCCCGTAGGCTTCAAGGCATCCCCATGGTCGAAATGGTCACAGACGACCTGGGCGATGCCCCCCTGGCCGTCGCCTACGACATCGGCCACGTCGGCCGCCGCTTAACAAATTCCTGACCCAATAACCCCTAGCCCTTTGGGCTTAGGGCTTGGCGGAGCCCAAAAACTTAATTACGCCAATAAGTAACCAAATTTGACAATTTCACGCCCCCGGGCCAGCTTTCCTTTGGCCCTTTTGGAACCGCGCCATGAGTCATTATCGTCCCGTAAGCGAGAGAGTCAGAGACCACAAACCGGTGGAACTTCGCCTAACCGACGAAGAGATTAAAAAAGAGCTTAAACGCTGCCAGGATTGCGGCATCCCCTTTTGCCACGCCCTGGGCTGCCCTTTGGGTAACGTCATCCCCGAGATAAACCAAGACGCCTTAAACGGGCGCTGGGACACGGCCCTGGCCAGGCTCTTGGAGACCAGTCCCTTTCCGGAATTCACGGCCCGGGTCTGCCCGGCCCTGTGCGAGGGCTCCTGCGTCCAGGCCCTGGACACCGAAGCGGTCCCGACGAGACTAGCCGAGTACGAAGTAATTGAGCGCGGTTTCGCCCAGGGCTGGATTAAACCCCTTAAGACCAAGAAAAAACTAAACCTGGACGTCGGGGTCATCGGTTCTGGCCCGGCCGGCTTAACGGTAGCCCAAACGCTCATACGGGCCGGGGCCAAGGTGACGGTTTATGAAAAGGATCAAAAGCCGGGCGGGTTTTTGCGTTACGGCATCCCCGATTTCAAGCTGGAAAAGTCCGTAATCGATCGCCGGATTAGTCTCATGGAACAAGAAGGGGTGATTTTCCTAACCGGGGTCGAGGCCGGAACGGACATCTCCGTAAGGCTTTTAAAAAAACGCCACGACGTTTTGGTCATGGCCCTGGGCGCCCGGCTAAAAAGGGATCTGCCCATCCCCGGGCGAACTCTATCCGGCGTCCACTTCGCGACCGACTACCTCTCGGCCCAAAACCGGGTCGTGGGCGGAGAACTGCCCGCCCTGCCCCCGGAGTTTAACGCCCTGGGCAAAAAGGTCGTGGTAATCGGGGGCGGGGATACCGGCAGCGACTGCGTGGGCACGGCTTGGCGCCAAGGGGCCCTGGAAGTGACCCAGCTCGAAATCCTCCCCAAGCCCCCCGACAAACGCTCCCCGGATAACCCCTGGCCCCAATGGCCCCGGATCCTCCGTACCACTTCCAGCCACCAGGAAGGCGGCCAAAGGCGCTGGGCCGTCACCACCCATGAGTTTTTGCCCCACAAAATCGACCCCACCCGCCTGGGCGCCCTAAGTTGCCAGGAGGTTAACTGGACCGCCGAGCCCAATGGCCCCCCCAGCCCCCACCCCGTCCCGGGGACGGAATTTTTCCTCCCGGCCGACCTAGTCCTACTGGCCATGGGCTTCGTCTCCCCCGAATTTGGTAACCTTACCACCAAACAAGCCTTCGCCCCAGACCCCCTCGGGCGCCTTACTAACGCCCCTTCGGGGGTCGGGCCAGACGCCCACCCCTGCGCCCTCTACGCCGCGGGCGACGCCGTCACCGGCCCCTCCCTGGTCGTAAGGGCCATGAACTCAGGCCTTAAACTTGCCTCGGTCATCCTCTCCGACTACGCCACAAAGCCCCTTATGGACCAGCTGGGCCAAGCCGCGCGAGTGGCTTAATAAGCCGCCTAATAAGCCGCCTGGCCAAAGGAGCCCTTCGTGCCCACCTTGCCGCCAAAGATCCTCATAACCGGCCGAGACGGCCAGTTGGGCCAGGCCTTGGCGCGATCGCTTAGCCCCTTGGGGCCCATCGTGGCCTTGGGGCGCCAGGAAGCCGACTTTTTGAAACCCTCGGCCCTGGAAAACAAACTTAAGGAACTTAAACCCACCGTCATCGTCAACGCCGCCGCCTGGACCAAGGTCGATCTGGCCCAATGCCGTCCCAATGAGGCCCGCTTGGTTAACGCCGACTCGCCCTTGGCCATTTCCGCCTGGGCCAGGGACAACGACGCTTTTTTTATCCACTACTCCACCGACTACGTCTTTGACGGCCAAAAGCCCGGGCCCTATACCGAACTAGACGCCCCCAACCCCCTAAACGTCTACGGCCAAACCAAACTCGAAGGCGATCTGGGCATCCTAAATAACCTAGCCAAGGGCTACGTCTTTCGGACCAGCTGGGTCTTTTCCCCCTTAGGTTCGAACTTCCCCAAAACCATCCTGCGCTTGGCCAAAACCCAATCCGACCTTACCGTAAACGACGATCAAAGGGGCGCCCCCACCTCGGCCGACTTCCTCGCCGCCCTAACGGCCCTGGCCATAAGGGACCACCTCCAAGATCGCCCCCACCCCCCGGGCCTCTATAACCTAACCTGCTCCGGCCAAACCACCTGGCATGGCTACGCCGATTACCTCCTCCACGCCGCCAAACTCCAGGGCTTTTCCTTTCACCATAACCCCTTTGTCCTAACCCCCTCCTACGGCCCCAACCCCAACCGCCCGGCCAAACGCCCCCTAAACTCCCTGCTCGACACCTCCAAAATCCAACTCGAACTAAACATAAAG
>JAITLH010000070.1 GCA_031277995.1 Deltaproteobacteria bacterium | reverse complement strand
TTTGGCTGGATTTTTGGGCGTTCATGGTGTATCCTAAACGCGGCCAAGGGGTAGGATTGGTTTTAGACTTCCCATAAATTATCTGTATTTTTGCGCATATAAATACTCTCGCTAACTTTTTCTTTTCCCGCCCTGAGTTTAGTTTAGCCAAGCCGAATAAAAGAATAATATTAACCCTAAAAGTAAACCGAAGACTTGATTTTTAAAGCCCTAAAGTTAAATTAGGACTTTAAATAATAGTTCTTTTTTGAAAAATTTTCCCTTTAACCTAACGCGTTAAAAAATAAGTGGAGATCGTCATGAAAATTTCCCTAGGCGCCAAGCCCTTGGCCTTGCCCATGCCCACTTTTTTGGTGGCCTGCTATGACATTAACTTAAAACCCAACGCCATGGCCGTGGCCTGGGGCGGCGTCGTTTGCGGCCAGCCGCCTTGCCTGGGCGTGGCCATCAACCATTCCCGCCATACCCATGAGGGCATATTGAAAAACAAGGCCTTCACGGTAAACGTTCCCAAAACCAGCCAGTCCACCGAGGCCGACTACCTGGGCATGTTTTCGGGCCGGGATCGGGACAAACTCGAAAGGGCCAAGTTCACGGTCATAAAAAGCGAGTTGGTTAACGCCCCTTACCTCGACGACTGCCCCTTGGTCATCGAATGCGAGTTGGCCCACAACATCGATTTGGGCTCCCATGCCCTTTTCGTGGGCCAAATTTTGGACGTCAAGGCCAACGAGAATACCTTAACCGACGGAGTCCTTGACATCGGCAAGGTCGATCCCTTGATTTACTCCGATAGCCGCGAGTATTACAAAGTCGGCTCCTTCGTGGCCAAGGCCTTTTCGGTCGGAAAGTCCCTCAAATAGGCTCCTGGCCCCGGTCCGGGGCCCCCTGGCCAATGGCCAGGGCTTTTGGCCCCGGGGATTTTTTTGTTTTTTAATGTCAAAGGGTATTTAGCCCGCGGAAGACCCAACGCCGGTAACCAGAACAATTCACCATAGATATGGAACGGTCAACTCATGCACGAGCTATCTCCCGAATTTTTAATTGGCAAAATAATCGCCCTTTTGGGGCTCTCGATTTTCCTAATCTTTTTGGCCTGAAGCTAAAAATGCCCGCCATAGTGGGGTTTTTGGTCACCGGCATTTTGGTGGGCCAAAGCGGCTTAAAGTTAATTAACGATCCCGAGCAGGTTGAGGTTCTCTCCGAACTGGGCGTGGTTTTGCTTTTGTTTACCATCGGTTTGGAATTTTCCATCCAAAATTTACTCAAAATCAAGCGCTTGGTCTTGTTGGGCGGAAGCTTGCAGATGCTGGCCGGGGTGGTAATCATAACCCCCATCGCCTTGCTTTTTGGCTTTGCCTGGAACCAGTCGGTGGTTTGGGCCCTTCTTTTAACGCTTTCTTCCACGGCCATCGTTTTGAAGATTTTTCAAGATCGAGGCGAGATCGATTCTCCCCACGGGCGGGGGGCCTTCGCCGTATTGATCTTCCAGGATCTGGCCGTGGTGCCGTTAATGGTTTTGCTGCCGATTTTGGCCGGGCAAAAGGGCGAGGATCCCATCTACGTCATGTTCCTAAAGGTCGTGGGCGTTTTGGCCATCGTGGTCATTTTGGCCATCTGGGTGGTTCCCAAGCTCATGAAATTCGTGGCCCAAACCAAAAGTAACGAGCTATTCATGTTTACGGTGGCCCTGGTTTGTTTGGGCACGGCCTTTTTGACCGACAAGGCCGGGTTGTCTTTGGCCCTGGGGGCTTTCATGGCCGGCATGGTTTTGGCCGGCTCCCCTTACGCTTACCAAGCCATAAGTTCGGTCATGCCCATGCGGGATATTTTTACCAGCTTATTTTTCGTCTCCATCGGGCTTAAGATGAACGTGAGCCTACTGGTCCAAAACCCGGCCCAAACGGTGGGTTTGGCCGTGGGCATCATGCTGGTAAACGTTTTGGCCACGGCTTTGGCCATGAGGGTGACCGGGCTAACCCAGAGGGTGGCTTTTTTGATTGGCTTTTCCCTTTGCCAGATAGGCGAGTTCGCTTTCGTCCTGGTCAACAAAGCCTTTGAACTAAAGCTTTTTGAGGATCGGCACCTGGAGATGTTTTTAAACGTGGCCGTGTTGACCATGGCCATGACCCCCTTGGCCTTGGCCCTGGGCCGGGCCATCTCGCACCGCTTGGCCGACATGGGCAAACCGGAAATCGCCGGGGAGAAAGTCGAGGCCACGGATCACGCCATCGTGGTCGGCTTTGGCGTGGCCGGCCAAGGCGTGGCCAGGGCATGCCGGCTTATGAACCGCCAATACGCCGTAATCGACATGAATCCCTCAAGCGTCCAAAACTTCCAAAAACTCGGCGAGCCCATCATCTACGGCGACGCGGTAAACGAGCACGTTTTGGAACACGTGGGCATCCACAAGGCGGCCATGCTGGTGGTTAGCATTCCCGATCCCCTGGCCACCCGGCGCATAATCGTCCAGGCCAAGTCCATGAACCCAAAAATTTACATACTGGCCCGGACCAGGTTTTTACTGACCAAAGACATCCTGACTAACCTGGGAGCCGACGCCGTGGTGGCCGAGGAATTCGAGGCGGCCATCGAGGTCTTTGACATTGTCCTCTCGTATTTTAAGGTCCCGGAGCAAGAAAAGCCCCAACGCCTTGAGGAGGCCCGGAAGGCCGGCCCCACCGACTTTAGGGATCCCGCGCCCAAGGACCTCCAGGATCTTAGTCCCCTGGCCACTTTGGCCAAAGAGCCCACCCCCGAAAGCGGCGCCTAGCCCCTCGGGCTAGGAGCCCAGGGCCGGGCTGTGGTCGATCTTGACCGGCCTTTGGCCGAAATTTTAGCCCCAAAAAAACGAAGCCCCCGTCCCGGGGGCTTCGTTTTTTTGGGGCCCTGGACATATTTCGTTTTTTTGGTTATAATGTCATACATATCTCAAAGTTGAGGCGCTTGGCCCAGCTGAACTGCCTTTTTTGAGGTAGTTTTCAGGACAATCCGGTTTTTTTCCGGTTCGCTTGCCCTGGCCACCAAAACCATAAATTGGGAGAACCCCCACCATGGCCAATAAACTCACCGCCCGATGTCGTAACTGGCAAAAAATCCTCGCTCAGGGGGTTGAATAAAACTAAGGTTGACCTGCCTCCGTTTTCCCCTCCCCCCTCGCTTCCACGGTCTATCCCCAGACCGACCCCCTTTCGCCAAACTTGAGTTTCAATAAAAACAGAGGCATCATGGCTCCATCACCAGTAGAGAAGTCGTGCGAATATAAACTCGCCGAACTTGAATATTTAACCGACGACGTTCCCAGCCTGGAAGAAGTTACCAACCAGCTCTCGGCTTTAAGGGCCGAACTGCCGCTTTTGGAGTACGTTACTTCCGTACCCAGGCCCTCTTTCGCCGCCGCCAAAGAAATCATCAACCTCACCAAACAGATCATCTTTCCGGGTTTTTTCGACCCCCAGCAACCCTCAAACGAACTAAACGTCAAATTTTCCATCGGCCAAACCCTGACCAAGCTCTTCGCGGCCTTGACCAGGGAAGTTTGCGCCGCCCTAAGGCACGATCATATCCGCTACGATAGCCTTTGCTCCAATTGCTATCAGCAGGGGCGCCAAACGGCCAAGGAAATCATAAGCTTACTGCCGAAACTTAGGCTCGTCATGGCCTCCGACGTTTTGGCCACCAAGGAAGGCGACCCGGCCGCCGGCAACCACCTTGACCAAATCATCTTGTGCTATCCGGGCCTTTTCGCGACCTTGGTTTACCGCCTGGCCCATGAGCTTTGGATTAGAAAGGTCCCCTTCGTCCCCAGGATCCTAACCGAATACGCCCACAGCCGTACCGGAATCGACATTCACCCCGGGGCCACCATCGGAAAGAGCTTTTTTATCGACCACGGGACGGGCGTCGTTATCGGGGAAACCACGGTAATCGGGGACTCGGTTAGGCTCTATCAGGGAGTCACCCTGGGGGCCCTATCGCTCCCCCGGGACGCCGGGGAGAGCCTTAAGGGCCAAAGACGCCATCCCACGCTTGAGGACGAGGTGATCGTCTACTCCGGGGCCACCATTTTGGGCGGCCAAACGGTCATCGGCACCCGCTCGGTCATTGGCGGCAACGTCTGGCTCACCGAATCGATACCGCCCGACACCAAAGTCTTCATCAAAAAGCCCGAACTTATCATGATCCCCAACCAGGGAAAAAACTAGTTTTTTCCCTGGTTGGGGATCATGATAAGTTCGGGCTTTTTGATGAAG
>JAITLH010000060.1 GCA_031277995.1 Deltaproteobacteria bacterium | reverse complement strand
ATAGCTGATTCTCACTTTGTTATCCCCCCTAAATCCCCTCCGTAGAGCGGGCGATAATTCCACGTCGTTATTTTGAGCCGACAGAAGCCCGACCGACTGATTCATAATTGATTTCGATGATATAACGATAGGTACTTAGCTTTTCATTCAAGGCAGTTAATCGCGGGGTCACCAAATTTAGCTTTTCTTGATTTTTTGGCCGGTTTGTTGTTATATTCTCATGGTTGGAATAAGGTCAAGCCCATCCGCTCACCCCCCTTTGGGGAGCGCGCGGCGGGGCCTTGTTACGTTTTTGGCTTTTTTTTAGCCGGATTGGGTTAATTTATTTATTAAACCGGGCCGGTTGGGTTTTTTTGATTTGTCCGATATCGTTTATTACCAGGGTCAATTCGAGGAGCTTTATCCCCACGGGGAGAGGGTGGGCTTACTTGGCCTAAACTCCCCGGCCCTGGCCAGACTCATAACCAGGCTCATGGAAGGCCCGTTGGCCAAAAAGAGTTTATTGGTCGTGACGCCCACGCCCCTTGAGGCCGAGGACTTGATGGGCGATCTTTCGTTTTTCTGGCCGGGCGGGGAAGTTATCTTCATGCCCCAGCTAGAATCCATCCCCTTCATGGGCCAAACCGTGGGCCCCGAGGCCATGGCCGAAAGGTTAAAGGCCCTCCATACCCTGGCTTGGCCAAGGTCCGAGAAAAACCCCGCCGCCCCGGGCGGCGCCGTGGTCGTCGCGGCGGCGCCCTCGCTTTTAAGGTTAACGCCAGAACCAAGCGAATTGCTTAAAAGGAGTTTGAGCCTAACCTTGGGTGACGAGGTGGGCTTTGACGCCCTCAAGGTTTATTTGTCCAAAAGCGGTTATAACTCGGTGGGACAAGTGGAATCGGTGGCCGATTATTCGGTTAAGGGCGGGATCGTGGACGTTTTTCCGGCCGGCTTTGGGCGGCCGGTAAGGCTCGATTTTTTCGGGGATTTTTTGGATTCCATCCGGATTTTTCGGGTTGACGATCAAAAATCGATCGGCAATCTCGATTCCATCGTCTTGCCGCCCGCCTCGGAATCCTTACGAAATAAGGCCAATTTCGAGGCCGGGGCCGAGGGCATAAAAAAGCTGGCCGAAAAACACGGCTGGCTATGGCTTTTGTGGGAGCCCATCGCCCGGAGATTGCGGGAGGGCTTACTCACCGCTGATTTGGACGATTGGGGCCCGCTTTGGGAACCCAGAAAAAGTTCCGTCGTCGATTATTTGGGCGAAAATTCCGCGGTCATCTTGATGGAGCCGGGGCGGATCGTCGACGGCTTGGACGCGGCCGACTTAAATCTGCAAAACCATTTTTCGCGTTTGGCCGAACAAGAAAGGCCCCATTTACCCCGGGAGGCCCTTTACGCTAAACCCCTCGAGGTCATTAAGGGCTTGGCCCAACGCGGCCGCTCTTTATATGTGTCCATCGAGACGACCTCGATGGGATCGCCGGGTCTCGGCCTCTTTTCCACCGGGGAAACTTTGGCCTCCGGGGAGCTGGGCCTTGACAAGAAAATCAATTTCGCCATCGAGACTAACCGGGATCTAAAGGCCCTAAGTTCCGTTCCCAGGAGGGAAACGGGGCTTTTGGGACCCTTGGCGGCCCGGGTTAAGGGCCTTTTGGGAAGGGGTTTAAAGGTCAGCCTGGTTTTAAGGAGCCAAGAGCAGCTTAAGCGTTTGGCCACCCTTTTGGCCGAGTACGATCTTAGCCCCGGGGTGGGGCCGGGCTCGGGTAAGACCCGGCTTGAGTTTAGTAAGTCCGAGCTGGTTTTGACCGTGGGGCAGCTCTCGTCCGGGTTTGTCTCCCCCTTTGAGGGCGAGGCCTATCTGTCCGAGGACGAGATACTGGGCACCAGGCAAAGGCTTAGGCGAAAATCCAAGGAAGAATTTAGGGGTTTAAAGGGATTCGCCGGGCTTAAGGATTTGAGCCCCGGGGATTACGTGGTCCATAACGATTACGGGATCGGGCAGTATTTGGGTTTGGTGACCAAAACCATCGCCAGCGGCGAGCAAGGCGACTTTTTGCACCTTATGTATAAGGGCGAGGAACGGCTTTTTTTGCCCGTGGAGAGGTTTTCGGTCATAACCAAGTACGTCGGGGCGAGCGACCGGCCGCCCGCCCTGGATAGGATAGGTTCGGGTTCTTGGGAAAAGGTCAAATTTCGCGTCAAGGAAAACATGCGGGAAGTGGCCGAGGAATTATTGAAACTTTACGCCTCCAGGCAAAACTCGCCCGGATACGCCTTTTCCAAAAGGGACCCGGAAATGGCCGAGTTTGAGGCCGCCTTTGAGTACGAACCCACGGCCGATCAAGAAAGGTCCATAGACGAGGTCTTGGAGGATTTGGCCTCGGCCAGGCCCATGGATAGGCTGGTGTGCGGCGACGTGGGGTACGGCAAAACGGAAGTGGCCATGCGGGCGGCCTTCAAGGTGGTAAACGAAGGAAAGCAAGTGGCCGTTTTGGTTCCGACCACGATTTTATGCGAACAGCACGAGAGGACTTTCACGGAAAGGTTTAGCCAGTGGCCTTTTATCGTGTCCTCCCTTTCCAGGTTTAAGACCAGGACCGAACAAAAGGAAATCATAAGAAAACTGGCCCAGGGCACGGTCGATATCGTCATAGGTACCCACAGGATTTTACAAAAAGACGTTCTTTTTAAAGATCTTGGCTTACTTATTATCGATGAAGAACACCGTTTTGGGGTCATGGATAAAGAAAAATTAAAAAAATATAGAAATACCGTTGATATTTTATCCATGAGCGCCACCCCAATACCCAGATCGTTGGCCATGAGCATGAACGGTATCAGGGACATGTCGGTCATCGAGACCTCGCCCCAGGATCGCTTGGCCGTAAAAACCAGTTTAATCGCCAGAAACGACGAGGCCATGGTCGCGGCCATAAACCAGGAATTGGCCCGGGGCGGGCAAGTTTTTTTGGTCCATAACCGGGTTAGGGACATCGAGCTTTGGCTGGACCATTTACGGAGTTTAATGCCGCTATTTAAGTTTGACATGGGGCATGGCCAGATGACCACCGAGGCTCTGGAAGCGGTCATGGAGAGATTCATAAAAAAGGAGATAGACGTTTGGGTCACGACCACCATAGTCGAATCAGGTTTGGATTTTCCCTTGGCCAATACCATAATTATCGATCAGGCCGATCGCTTTGGTTTGGCCCAGCTCTATCAATTAAGGGGCCGGGTGGGCCGCGGTAACCTCCAAGCCTACTGTTATCTCATGGTCGACGATCCCGATACCCTAAGCCCGGACGCCCAA
>JAITLH010000003.1 GCA_031277995.1 Deltaproteobacteria bacterium | reverse complement strand
TTTTGTTGGCTTACTACGTCGCCAGCGTCAATATCGAAAATTCCTATCACGCCGCCATGGGCGAAGGGAGCGCTTATCGGCCCTTTAAGGGCATCCGCCATACCGATACCTTTCAGCTCTACGATTCAATCTCCGCCGAAATTTACGCTAAAGCGCCCCTTGGGAAAAATACCCATAGATTAAACGATCACAAAAATACCCCAATCCAAGTGATAATTGGGAACCCACCTTACCGCGTCGGCCAAAAATCGGCCAACGATAACGCCAAAAACCAAGCCTATCCCGCCCTTGATAAAAAGATATCCCAGACCTATGCCGAAAAATCAACGGCCCAAAGCAAGGCCGCTTTGTACGATAGCTACGTCAAGGCCTTTCGATGGGCATCCGATCGCCTTGGCCAAGGCGGGGGAATTATCGGATTTGTTTCCAACGGCGGTTGGATTGACGGCAACTCCATGGACGGGATGCGCAAATGTTTTGCCGAAGAGTTTTCAAAGATATACGTATTTAACCTAAGGGGAAACGGTCGAACCTCCGGTGAATTATGGCAAAAGGAAGGCAGGAATGTTTTTGGTGATGGCAGTCGAGCTACCATCGCCATAACCGTTTTGGTCAAAAACCCAAACCATAAAGGGTTGGCTGAGATCTACCACCATGACATTGGCGATTATTTGACTAGGGAACAAAAGCTCAATATCGTCGCCGAGAAACATGACATCCATAACCCCGGGCTGGTTTGGCATAGAATTGCGCCTAACCAAGCCGGGGATTGGTTAAACCAAAGAAAAGATTCTTTTAAGGAATTCATATCGTTAGGCGATAAAAAAGATCTTGAGGATAAAAGTACGTTTTTTAAACCGTTTTATTCGCTAGGGTTGGAAACAGGTCGCGATCCTTGGTGTTATAATTCTTCTGTAGAGATTTTGCGTAAAAATATTAATAAGACGATACAATGTTATGAATATCATAGAAATAATTTTGTTATAAATGAGAAAGTAGAATTAAAAAATCTTGTAAGGGAAATAAATTATGATAAAAAAGAGATAAAATGGTCAAGCAGATTAATAAATAATCTTTATTTGAATAAAAAAGCTAATTACTTTGATCAAAACATGCTAATGTCTTTATACAGACCGTTTTTCAAACAATACGTCTATTTTGATAATATTTTCAATCATCGAGTTGGGCAAATGCCAAAAATTTTCCCCACTAAAATCCATGATAATTTACCCATTTGCCTGCCTGGACCTGGTGGAACACAAGAATTTATGCCTTTAATTTCCCAACATCTTCCGGACATACATTTAAATGGTAATTCACAGTGTTTTCCACGTTACCACTATGAAGAAGACACCAAAAAGAACGCGCGATTCGTACCCGATCAAACCATTGACGGTTATGTTCGTCGCGACTGCCTAACGGATTATATCTATCAGGAATGCCTGAAAAAATACGGGCCTGAGGTTACCAAGGATGACATTTTCTATTATGTTTATGGATTGATGCATTCCAAAGACTACAGGAGGGAGTTTTCGGCCGATCTAAAAAAGACGTTGCCGCGCGTGCCCTTGGTTGAGGGGTCTGGGGATTTCATGGCTTTCTCCAAGGCCGGACGCGAGTTGGCCGATCTTCATCTCAATTATGAAACCATTGAACCTTACGGGGATCTTAGGATCGCCGGTGCGGAAAAGGGAAATTTCCTGGTCGATAAGATCCGGTTTGCCGGTAAGGGCGATAAGACGACCATTGTTTATAATCGCGACATAACCATATCGGGAATTCCTTTGGCGGCTTATGAGTATGTCGTAGGTGGCCGCTCGCCCATTGAATGGATACTGGACCGTTATCGGGTAAAGATTGACCGGGATAGCGGCCTTAAAAACGATCCCAACGATTGGGCCATTGAGCGAGGGCAGCCCAGATACGTTCTGGATCTCATATCGAGGGTCATTACGGTTAGTTTGGAGACCATGAAGATCGTTAAGGGCTTACCTAGATTGAGATTTTAATCGATTAAATTTTAATGGTCGGTTTTTTTGACTCCGGGAGGGTTTGAAAAAAACGGTCAAGATCCCAAGGATTCAACTTTTTCTTGAAACCACTGGTTTTTTGAACCAAAAATTCGGATAATGCTTTTGGACTTCCCTTTCTGATTCTTTGACGACGCGCGATCTACCAAAGGAAGCGGTTAGTCGGGCTAAACCAAAACTTGACGGCGGTAAGGCCCAAGGTCCCCGTTCGCGGCCGGTTGGGGTAGTGGCCACGGCTCGCCGCGACCTCGAATTTTAGCGTTCTTGGGCCGGGCCAAACAAGGCCTTGCTTTGGCTAGCTTTGGCTAGTTTTTTTCCATGAAGGGAAAAGAGCCTAGGGAGGCCTGGGAGCGCTTTGGCCCCTTGACCCGCTATCACCCTACCAGCCCCCGCGGCCAAAGGCCTCGGCGGGGCTATTTTGGGCGTTTGTGGGGCCGTTTCGCGGGTGGGGTGAGGTATTGGGTTTTAGCGTTTTGGGGACCGTCCTCCCAATGGTTCAAAGCCGCCATCGGTCAATGGGGGGCGCTTAGGGGGCCAGGGCGGGGACAAGGAGCCTTTGGGGCTTTTTTTTGAATTGGCCAAGCCGGACGCCCGGGGAAGGGCTTAGGGCCAACTTGGTTTTTTTTAGTGGGGTTGCGGGTGACAGGCGATAAAACCCTTGAAGACGAAAAACTGGGCGCCGGTAAGGAAGAAGCCATGGACCAGTTTCTTTTGGCCCAGCTCCACCATCAAGGCCAATTGGTCGAAAGGGATTTAGCCAAGGCCTATAAATACTATAAACTGGCCGCCGACCAGGGCCTGGCCCAGGCCCAATTTTGTTTGGCCCGGCTATGCCAAGATGGCGAAGGCGCAGAAAAAGACTTGGCCCAGGCCGCCAAATATTGGCGTTTGGCCGCGGACCAAGGCGATGGCGGGGCCGGGTTGGACTTAGGCCTGGCCTTTGTATGGGCCAAGGCGTCGAAATGGATTTGGCCCAGGCCGCCAAATATTGGCGCTTGGCCGCGGACCAAGCTGAACCCATGGCCTTTTTTATTTGTCCGAGGCCTACTTTCAAGGGGCGGGCCTTGAAAAGGACTTGGAGCTGGGCCTCAAATGCTTAAATCGGGCCGCCGATCTGGGCTTGGGCCAGGCCCAGATGAGCTTGTCTTGGCTTTATTTTGAGGGCGACAAGGTCGAAAAAGATTTTACGAGGTCCTTAAATACTGGCATTTGGCCGCCGAGCAAGATCACGCCCTGGCCTGGTGTTATTTGGGTCAGGTTTACCATAACGGCGCCGCGGTCGAAAGGGATTTGGCCAAGGCCGTCATGTATTGGCGTTTGGCCGCCGATAAAGATCACGCCCAAAGCCAGTGTTACCTGGCCCAGGCTTACCATGACGGTGAAGGCGTTGAGAAAGATCTCGCCCAGGCCTTTCGTTTATGGCACCTGGCCGCCGATCAACGTGAGCCCAAGGCCCAGTGTCACCTGGCCCAGGCTTACCACGACGGTGAAGGCGTTAAGAGAGATCTCGCCCTGGCCGTTCATTTTTGGCTCCAGGCCGCCAAACAAGGCGAGACCGGGGCCCAGTATAAGTTGGGCGAGTCTTACTATTTTGGCGAAGGCGTTGAAAAGGATCTGGACCAGGCCGTCAAGTATTGGCGTTTGGCCGCCGATAAAGGCGATCTCAACTCTCAGTTTTACTTAGCTTTTGTCCACTACGTGGGCCAGGGGGTTGAAAAAGACCTGGACCTGGCCCTCAAATATTGGAGCGTAGGCGCCCAAAGCGATGACCCCCAATGCCAGTTTTATCTGGGCTTACTGTACTTTAAAGGGGAAGGGGTCGAAAAAGACTTGGACCGGGCCGTTGAATACTTTAGGCTGGCCGCCGCCCAAGACGACCCCGAGGCCCTGTTTTATTTGGGTTACCTCCACCGGGAAGGACAAGGGCTTCCTAAAGACCTCGAACGGGCCGTCGAGTATTGGCTCCGGGCGGCCGCTGTGGACCAACCCCAAGCCCTTTTCGCCTTAGGCCAAGCCCATTACGAAGGGGAGTTGTTTCCCAAAGATCTCGATCGGGCCGTCGAGTATTGGCTCCGGGCGGCGCGGCT